>NZ_JBSFDA010000245.1:0-11454 GCF_053593675.1 Streptomyces sp. NPDC002156
GGTGAGTTGCGGATCGGCCTCCGCGCAGATCGTCCGCTCCGGATGCACGAGGGGGCCGATCGGGCACCGGGTGCAGAACCGGCAGCGATACCGGCCTCGGGGTTTTGGCTGCTCAGGAGCGAGCGTCGCGCTCCCACTGGTAGAAGCAGTGCGCCATGGCGTCCTTGGGGCTGCGCCAGGTCTGCGGGTCGTACGCGGAGACGTACGCCGACAGCTTGTCGCTGATGCCCCGGAACTCGGGGTGTCCGGCCACCTTCGCGATGGCCGGCGCCGGGTCCTGGTCGGCCTCGATGAAGTGCAGGTACACGTCGCCGTACTGGAAGAGGCTGCGGCGGGTGACCCCGACCAGGTGCGGGAGTTCACCGCTGTCGGAGGTGGCGAACAGGTCGGCGATCGCGGGCGCCGAACCGGGTGCCATACGGGCGACGATCAGGGCGTGATGCATCGGGTGTCGTCCTTCCTGGGCGGATGGTTCAGCGGGGCAGGGGCGCGTTCTGGCGTTCGCGGGCGGCCTGCTCGATCTTGTCCCGGATGAGCGCCATCTGCGTACGGGAGTTGCGGTTGATGTTGTCCGTCATCCACTCGTCGTCGACCGGGGCGTCGGGCTTCATCGCGAAGTCCTGCGTCCAGCGCATCTGGGTGCCGCCCGGCAGCTCGCTGTACTCCCACAGGATGTTCATGTGGGCGAAGGGGCCGGTCTCGACGCGGCGGGCCCGGACGGTCCGCGAGGCGCGGTCCACGGTCCGTTCCGAGACCCAGCTCCAGACCTTCCCGTTGTCGTCCGGGAACATGGTCAGCCGGAACGTCGTCGTGGCGCCCTCGCGGGAGAGGACTTCGAGGGAGGAGTACTCGGTGAAGAGGTTCGGCCAGTTCTCGATGTCGTTGGTCATGTCCCAGACCAGGTCGAGAGGGGCGTCGACGGTGATGCTGTTCTCGGTGTGTCCGGCCACGGTCAGGCTCCAGCCTTGAGGGTGCTGTTGACGAGGTCGAGGAACTCCTGGGGCGTCCTGCAGCGCTCGGAGTCGGGGGGAAGGGACTTGCCGTACTGGTTCTCCAGCTCGCCGACGATGCCGAGCAGGCCGAGCGAGTCGAGGCCGAGGATCCCGAAGGGGGTGTCCGAGGCGCGCTCCAGTTCGCGGGGGTCGACGGTGACTCCGGCTCCCCTCTTCATGAGGGCGGCCAGTTCGTCGTAGGTCACTTCGGTGGTGATCATGCGGGTGCTCTCCTTCCCGCCCGTGCTATCGGGCGGAGTCGTCTCCACGGCGCACTACCAGCGCCGCGTTGGAACCCATCAGTCCCCGGCTGAGGACCAGGGCCGTGCGCGGCTCGGCGGGGCGAGCGCGGGACATCACCAGGTCGAGGTCGTGGCAGATGTCGAACACGTTGGGGGTGGGCGGGATCAGCCGGTGCTCCATGGCGAGCACCGCCGCCGCGACGTCCAGCACGGGCGCCCCGCAGTAGGCGCGCCCGATACCGGTCTTGGGCGCCGTGACGGGGACCTTGGCGCCGTACTCCCCGAGGGCGTCGGCGATGGCCCCGGCCTCGGCACGGTCGGCCTCCGGTACGCCCATCGCGTCGGCGAACACGACGTCGATCTCCTCGGGGGCGCACCCGGCCTCGTCGAGGGCGCCCCGGATCGCCTGGGCGAGCCCGTCCCTGGACCGGTCCCAGCGGGAGGCACCGGTGAAGGTGGCGGCGTGACCGGCGACGACGGCCCGGACGGGCGCCCCCCGGTCACGGGCGCGGTTCTCGTCCTCGACGACGAGCATCGCGCCGCCCTCCGCGGGCACGAAGCCGCAGGCGGCCTCGGTGAACGGGCGGTAGGCGCGGGACGGGTCCTCGACGGTGCTGAGTTCGGCGTAGCCGAGCTGGCAGACCATCGAGTACGGGGCCAGGGGTGCCTCCGCGCCGCCGACGACGACCGCGCCGGTGCCGCGCCGTACGGCCCGTGCGGCGTGCGCGACGGCGTCCAGACCGCCCGCCTCGTCGCTGGCGACGACTCCGCACGGTCCCTTGAAACCGCTGCGGATGGAGATCTGGCCGGTGCTGGCGGCGTAGAACCAGGCGATGGACTGGTACGGGCCCACGTACCGCGATCCCTGGCCCCACAGCTTCTGGAGTTCCCGCTGCCCGAACTCGCCGCCACCGGACCCGGCGGCCGTGACGACACCGATGTCGTACGGGTCCTCCGGTTCGCCCCGGCCGATGCCGGCGTCGTCGAGGGCGAGTGCGGCGGCGGCCATGGCGAAGTGGCTGAACCGGTCGGTCTGGACGAGGAACCGCTCCTCGATGAGACCGGCCGCGTCGAAGCCCCGGACCTCGCCCGCGACCCGCAGCGGCAGATGCCCGCAGCCCTCGCGGGTGATCCCGTCCAGAACGAAGAGGCCCTCGCGGACGGCCTTCCAGTACGAGTCGGCCCGCAGACCGTTGGGCGCGATCACCCCGATCCCGGTGATGGCCGCGCGCGGGGTACGCCGAGTGCTCCTGCTGATCATCGTTTCCTCCCGCCCGGCCCCGTCAGCAGTACGGCCGACTGGAAGCCGCCGAATCCGCTGCCGACGGAGAGCACGTTCCTGAGCTTCCGTTCGCGCGCGGTGCGCGGTACGTAGTCCAGATCGCACTCGGGGTCGGGTGTCTCGTAGTTCGCCGTCGGTGGCACGACCTGGTGCTTCAGGGCGAGGACGCAGGCGACGACCTCGATCGCGCCGATCGCGCCGAGCGAGTGGCCCACCATGGATTTGATGGAACTCATCGGGATGTCGTAGGCGTGCGCGCCCAGGGACCGCTTCACGGCGGCGGTCTCGTGCCGGTCGTTCTGTTTGGTGCCCGAGCCGTGCGCGTTGACGTAGTCGATCTGTGTGGGGTCGAGGCGGGCCTGGTCGAGCGTGGAGTCGATCGCCCGGGCCATCTCCAGTCCGTCGCAGGTCAGACCGGTCATGTGGTAGGCGTTGCCGTAGGTGGCGTAGCCGCCGATCTCGCAGTAGATGTGCGCGCCACGGGCCCGGGCGTGTTCGTAGTCCTCCAGGACGAGCACCGCCGCGCCCTCGCCCATCACGAAGCCGTTGCGGTGGGCGTCGAAGGGCTTGGAGGCGTGTTCGGGGTCGTCGTTGTTGTCCGAGGTCGCCTTGATGGCGTCGAAGCACGCCATCGTGATCGGCGAGATCGGCGAGTCCGACGCCCCGGCGATGCAGATGTCGGCCCGGCCCTCCTCGATCGTGTGGAAGGCGTAGCCGACCGCGTCGATCCCGGAGGTGCAGCCCGTGGAGACGGTCTGCACCGGGCCCTGTGCGCCGAACTGTTCGGCGACGACCGAGGCGAGGGTGCTCGGCGAGAAGGCCCGGTGGAGTTCCGGGTCGGCGCCGCGGTGGTCCACGTCCCACCGCTGTCCGCCCGAGCTGACCTGGACGTAGTCGTGTTCCAGGCGGGTGGTGCCGCCGACGGCGCTGCCCAGGGAGACCGCGACGCGCCAGGGGTCCTGGGCGCCGGTGGCGAATCCGGAGTCGCGTACGGCCTCGTCGGCGGCGACCATCGCGAACTGGATGTAGCGGTCGGCGTGTTGGCTCAGTGCCGGGTCCAGTCCGTGTGCGAAGGGGTCGAAGTCGCACTCGGCGGCGATGCGCGAACGCAGGCCCACCGGGTCGAACAGCGTGATGCCGCGGGTCGCGGTACGGCCGCCGGAGAGGAGGTCCCAGAACGCCGTCGTCCCGGTACCGCCGGGAGCGACCACACCGATACCGGTGACAGCCACCCGCCGGGTCACCGTATGGCCCCGCTTCGCTCGGACTGCTGTCCGTGGTCCGGGGCGAGCCGGTCCGGCCCGCCGACGGCGAACTCCGTGCCGGGCGAGGCGGTTTCGGTCACCTCCGTGTCGACGTGACCGAGGCTGGGACGCGGGGCGAGCGGGCCGAGGTGGAAGACCATGCGGGCCTCCACGTCACCGACGTTGCGGAAGCGGTGGCGGACGTCGATCGGGATCAGGAGCCCCTGGTCGGGCCGGAGGGCGTGCGTCTCGCCGTCCAGGTCGACTTCGAGGCTGCCTGCGACGACGTACACGAACTCCTCGGAGTACGGGTGGTAGTGCTCGCCGATGCGCTCGCCGGGCTGGACGATCGCCAGGCCCATGAAGCCGCTGGTGGAACCCACCGTGGCGGGCGTGAGCATGGCCCGCAGGTCGCCGCCGCGTCTGCGGTTGGGTTCTGTCTCGCTCAGGTCCACGATGCATGGGTGCTGCTTGTTCATGGTTGACACCTCCGGGTGGGGCAGGGACGTCGTCGTCCGGGCGGGGAGGAAGCGGTCCGTCAGGACCGCGCGGAGCTGCGGTCGGTGACGGGCATCATGTCGGCGTGCGACAGGAGGCGGTTGATGTTGCGGTCCGTCTCCAGGGAGCCCTCGACGCCGATCGCGGGACCGTCGAGGAGACGCTCCAACTCGGCTGCTTTTCCGGACCCCTTGAGGCCGAGGGAGGCGACGGGGTCGGCGTCGAGTGCGCCGGTGAGGTCGACGAGCCGGACAACGATGTCATCGCGCTGGAAGACGGTGCTGCCGTACACCGGGCTCGCCGGGTCGTCGGCCGCGGCCTCGTCCTGGTGGGCGAGCAGCTTGGCCAGGTCCATCCCCCGGCCTTCCTTCGCCGGGTAGTACAGCGCGTGCCGGCGCAGTCCCGCGGGTGCCTTGTCGCCGGAGACCACGTGGTGGACGGCGGGGAGCGCCGCCCGGGTGAAGAAGACCCGCGCGGAGTCGGGGTCGGAGAGGTCCCGGTCCTGCTCCAGGTACGGGTTGATGGCCTCCTCGACCGCCCGCACCTCCGGCTGGCGGGCGACGTGACGCAGGGCGGCGAGGAGGTCGCCCTCGACCTCGACGGCCCGGACGACCCGGTTGCCGTGCATGAAGAGGGAGGTGCGGCGCAGCCGGGTGGTGTCGTCGACCTGGGCCTCGGGCGAGGTGTAGCCGGCGAGGATCTCGGCGACCTTGGACTCGGAGCCCGGCTTGACGGTGAAGGTGAGGGCGTGGCGTGCGACACCGTCGCCCACCCTGGCCTCCACCTGCATGCCCGCCTTCGCCGACTCCGGGGTGAGCGGGGCGTTGGGGGTCGTCTCGCGGAGGATGCTGTAGCGCATCGACCGGGTGTCCCGTACGCAGCTGTGCATCGGCCGTACGGTCTCGACGTGCTCCTCGCTGTTCACCCAGGCGAGGAAGGGCGGGGCGCTCTCCCACTCGCTGGTGATGAGCCACTGCGAGGGGTTCTCGATCGACTGGCAGAGCTGGTCACTGAGGTGACCGGGGACGGACGCGACCTGGTTGCGCATGTGCTCGTACGCGTCCAGGAACTGCTGCTGGGCTCCTTCGTACAGGTCGAGCAGCAGGATCACCCGCAGCCTGGAGCCGTCGAACGCTGACTGCGATATGCGTCCCGAGATGGTCATCCGGCGCACCTCTCCTCTTCGTGGTGGAAGTCCTTCGCCGTCGAAGTCCTTCGTGGTGGAAGGCGGGAAGCGACCGTCGTGGCCGAAAGCCGGGGCCGCCATGAGCCGATAGTTGACGCGAGTTGCGGAGTGCGCGACTCCCACGGGGTCGGGCGAGTGAACCGTGCTCCATCCGGGTGCCCCTGGCGGGCGGAACGGGCCGCGCGCGTGCAGTGTGCAGGTGCGTCCCCTCGCTGACCCGCGTCCCGGCAGACACCGGCAGACCCTGGAGGCATTCCATGAACCGCGCTGAAGAGGCCGATGGCCGAGGCGGCCACCGCACGCCCGTCCTGATCGTCGGCGGCTCCCTGGTGGGCCTGTCGACCTCCCTGTTCCTGGGGCGCCTCGGGGTGCCGCACACCCTCGTGGAGCGGCACTCGGGCACCTCGATCCATCCACGCGGGCGCGGCAACAACGTGCGCACCATGGAGCTGTTCCGGGTGGCCGGGGTGGAGCGGCGCATCGAGGAGGCGGCGTCGGTGCTGGCCGACAACCACGGCATCCTGCAGACGCCGACCCTGGTGGGCGACGCGGGCGAGTGGCTGTTCAAGGAGATCGACCCGGGCGGCGGGCTCGCCCGGTTCAGCCCGAGCGGCTGGTGCCTGTGCAGCCAGAACGACCTGGAGCCGGTCCTGTTGGAGAGCGCGCGGGCGCTGGGCGGGGATCTGCGGTTCTCGACCGAGCTGATGTCGTTCGAGCAGGGCCCCGAGGGGGTGACCGCGCAGGTCAAGAGCCGGGAGACCGGCGAGCACACCACGATCCGGGCGGACTACCTGGTCGCGGCGGACGGTCCGCGCAGCCCCGTCCGTGAGCAGCTCGGCATCGGGCAGAGCGGCCCCGGCGACCTGTTCCACAACGTGAGCATCACCTTCACCTCCCGTGGTCTCGCGGACGTGGTCGGCGACCGACGGTTCATCGTCTGCTACCTGACCAGCCCGGACGCCGACGGCGCCCTGCTGCCGGTCGACAACCGGGAACGCTGGGTGTTCCACGCGCCCTGGCACCCCGAACACGGCGAGACACTGGAGGAGTTCACCGACGAACGGTGCCGCGAACACATCCGGCGGGCCGTCGGCGTACCGGACCTGGACGTGGAGATCACCGGCCGGGCCCCCTGGCACGCCGCCGAGCGGGTCGCCGAACGGTACGCGCACGACAGGGTGTTCCTCGCCGGCGACTCGGCCCACGAGATGTCCCCCACCGGCGCCTTCGGCTCCAACACCGGTATCCAGGACGCCCACAACCTCGCCTGGAAGCTGGCCGCCGTGCTGGGCGGCTGGGCGGGTCCCGGTCTGCTGTCGTCGTACGACCTGGAGCGCCGCCCGGTCGCGGAGGCGACGAGCGCCCGCGCCTCGGCTCGCTCGGTCGAGCACAGCCACCCCGGGTACACGCCCGCTCCCGGAGCCGGTGGACCTGGCGGACCTGGCGGCAAGAAGGGTGGCGTCCTCAACGTGGCGCTGGGCTACCGCTATCTGCGGGGCGCGGTCCTGGGCGCGGACGCGGCGGTGCCGGTCGTGCCCGAGGGCGTACGGCTGACGGGTGAGCCGGGGAGCCGGGCGCCGCACATGTGGCTGAACCGCGCCGGGACCCGGATCTCGACGCTCGATCTGTACGAGGGCTCGCTGGTCCTGCTCAGCTCGGCGGGCGCCGGCGGCGACTGGCACAGTGCGGCGACGGACGTCGCGCGGGAGTTGGCGGTGCCGCTCACCTCGTACCGGATCGGCAGTGGTTCCGACGCCGAGCTGTCCTCGGCGAGCGATCTGGAGTGGGCCGAGGTCCATGGCGTCGGCATGGACGGGGCGGTGCTGGTGCGCCCCGATGGGTTCGTGGCCTGGCGCTCGGAGGGGTCGTCGGCTAATCCCGGTGCGGTGCTGCGAGAGGCCCTCTCGACGCTCCTTGACCGAGGCTGACGGCTCATTTCGCATCCGTGCACGGAAACTTCACGTCCGTGCACGGAAACGGGTTCGCCAGACGGACCGGGGCTCTGCTTGGCTCGCCCCATGACCGATCTGCACATCCGCCACGCCACCCCCGCCGACATAGACACCGTGCTGGCGTTCTGGCGCGAGGCCGCCGAGGGAACCAGCATCAGCGACGACCGCGACGGCGTGGCCCGGCTCGTCGACCGGGACCCTGAAGCGCTGCTCCTCGCGGAGCGCGACGGGGTCCTGTCGGGCACGGTCATAGCCGGTTTCGACGGCTGGCGCTGTCACCTCTACCGGCTCGCGGTGCATCCGGAGCGGCGGCGCCAGGGCATCGGTACGGCGCTGCTGGCTGCCGCCGAGGAGCGCTTTCTACGGCTGGGCGGGCGGCGCGCGGACGCGATGGTGCTGGAGCGCAACGAGAACGGACAGCAGGCGTGGCGGGCGGCGGGGTACGGGCCCGAGGAGCAGTGGCGGCGCTGGGTGAAGCCGCTGACCGGCTGAGCCACTTACTGGCTGGGCCAGTCACCGGTTACTGGCTGAGCCACTCACCGACTGAGCCACTTTGCGCATCCTTTACTATTGTCGGAACCATTACTTCCCCAAGTTCTCCGATCTCTTCCAGGAAAGGTGTGAGCGTCCGCCCATGGGCGAGCCTCCCAGTAGCACCAGCAAGACTCGACATCGAGCGATCCCCCCGGCCGTGCCCGACCATGGGACGGAGGTGACCCGATGACGGAAGTGCTTCTCCTCCTGGTGGCGATCCTGCTCTCCCTGATCTGCGGTGCCTTCGTCGCGGCGGAGTTCTCGCTGACCACGGTCGAGCGCAGCGAGCTGGAGCGGGCCGTTGAGCGCGGCGAGCGGGGTGCCGCGAGCGCCCTGAAGGCCGTACGGAACCTCACATTCCAGCTCTCCGGCGCGCAGCTGGGCATCACGGTCACCAACCTCGTGGTCGGCATGCTCTCCGAGCCGTCGATCGCCGCGCTGATCTCGGGCCCGCTGGAGTCGGTCGGCGTCTCGGCCTCGATGTCCTCGACCCTGGCGCTGGTGCTCGGTACGGCGCTGTCGACCGTCTTCCTGATGGTCGTCGGCGAGCTGGTGCCCAAGAACTGGGCGATCTCCGCGCCGCTGGCCGTGGCCAAGCGGGTGGCGACGCCGCAGCGCTGGTTCAGCGCCGTGTTCGGGCCGTTCATCACCCACCTCAACAACACGGCGAACCGCATGGTCCGCCTCTTCGGCATCGAGCCCGCCGAGGAGCTGGCCTCCGCGCGCGGCCCCCAGGAACTGGCGGCACTGGCCCGGCACTCCGCCAAGGCGGGCGCCCTCGAGCCCGACACCGCGGAACTGTTCGTACGGACCCTGAACCTCGCCGACCTCACCGCGGAGAACGTGATGACACCGCGCGTCCAGGTCATCGCCCTCGACGCCCAGGCGACCTGCGAGGACGTGGCGAACGCGACCCGGGCGACCGGGCTGTCCCGGTTCCCCGTCTACCGCGGCAACCTCGACTCGGTCGTCGGCGTCGCCCACATCAAGGACTGTCTGGCGGTACCCGCGGAGCGTCGCCCCCGGGTACGTGTCTCCGAACTCATGCGCGAACCGCTGCTCGTCCCCGAGTCACTGACCGTCGACCGGCTGCTGGACCGGCTGGGCGGCAAGCGCACGATGGCCGTCGTCATCGACGAGTACGGCGGTACGGCGGGCGTGGCCACGCTGGAGGACATCGTCGAGGAGGTCGTCGGCGAGGTACGGGACGAGCACGACCCGCACGAGACGTCCGACCTCGACCCGGCCGGCGTGGACGGCGAGGGCCGCGCCCTCTACTCCGCGGACGGCGCCGCCCGCACCGACCAGCTCGCCCGCGTCGGCCTCCGGCTGCCGGAGGGCCCGTACGAGACGCTCGCGGGCCTCGTCGCCACGGAACTGGGCCGCATTCCGCAGGAGGGTGACACCGTCGAGGTCGCCGACTGGCGCCTGGACGTCCTGGACGCGTCGGGCCGCAGAGCGGCACGCGTCCTGCTGCATGCACCGCTCGTACAGAACGACGAAGAAGAGGAAGGGAAGACGAAGTGACGACCATCCAGCTGCTGATCGGCCTGGCGACACTGGTCGTCAACGCCTTCTTCGTGGGCGCCGAGTTCGCGTTGATCTCCGTACGCCGCAGCCAGATCGAGCAGTACGTGGCGGAGGGCGCCGACGGGGACCGCGCGGACGGCGACCGGCGCGCGAAGAGCGTGCTGTGGGGCCTGGAACACGTGTCCGCGCTGATGGCGGCGGCCCAGCTCGGCATCACCCTGTGCACGCTGATCCTGGGTATCGTCGCGGAACCGGCGATCGCGCATCTGCTGGAACCGGTGTTCCACGCGGTGGGCGTCCCCGAGAGCGCGGGCCACGCGGTGTCCTTCGTGATCGCCCTCGCCCTGGCGACCTATCTGCACATGCTGCTCGGCGAGATGGTGCCGAAGAACATCGCGCTCGCGGAGCCGGTGCGCAGCGCGCTGCTGCTCGGCCCGCCCCTGGTGGCCCTGGCGCGGGCGCTGAAGCCCGTGATCTTCACGATCAACGCCTTCGCGAACACGCTCCTGAAGCTGCTGCGCGTCGAGGTCAAGGACGAGGTCACGGCGACCTTCTCGGATGCCGAGCTGGCCCGCCTGGTCCGGGACTCCGGCGAGGCGGGACTGATCGACGCCCGCGCGCGGGAACGCCTCCACGACGCCCTGGAACTGGGCCGCAGGCCGGTCCGTGACGTCGTACTCCCCCTCGAAAGCGTCGTCTACGCGCGCGTGGGCGTCACCCCGGAGGAGTTGGAGCGGCTGTCGGCCGAGTCGGGCTTCTCGCGCTTCCCGGTGGTGGACGAGGAGCGCCGGATCGCCGGCTATCTGCACGTCAAGGACGCGCTGGACGCCGCACCCCGGGACCTCGCCTTCCAGGTCCGGGACCTGCGGACCATCGCGAGCGTACGGGCGGACACTCCCCTGGACGACGTCCTCACGGCGATGCGGCGCAGCCGTACGCACCTGGCGGCGGTACAGGGCGAGGACGGGCTGCTCGCGGGCATGGTGACGATGGAGGACGTGCTGCGGGAGCTGTTCGGCCAGCCGGCCTGAGCAGGCGAGGGGCGAGGTGGGTGAGGCGGGTGAGGAGGCCGACCGACTGACGGGTATGTGTACGGGCTATCATCTCTGTCGCCATGCAGAAAAACCCCTCATACACCAGCCTCGTCGCGGTCGGCGACTCCTTCACCGAGGGCATGTCGGACCGGCTGCCGGACGGCTCGTACCGTGGCTGGGCGGACATCCTCGCGGCCCGGATGGCCGCCCGCACGCCCGGTTTCCGGTACGCCAACCTCGCCGTGCGCGGCAAGCTGATCGGGCAGATCGCCGCCGAGCAGGTGCCTGTGGCGGTGGCCATGGAGCCCGACGTGATCACGCTGGTGGGCGGGCTGAACGACACGTTGCGCCCCAAGTGCGACATGGGGCGGGTGCGGGCGCTCCTGGAGGAGTCCGTGGAACGCCTCGCGCCCGCGTGCAAGCAGCTGGTGCTGATGCGCAGTCCCGGCCGCCAGGGCCCGGTCCTGGAGCGCTTCCGGCCGCGCATGGAGGAGCTGTTCGCCTGCGTCGACGACCTCGCGTCCCGGCACGGGGCGGTCGTGGTCGACCTCTACGGTGCTCCGTCGCTGGGCGACCCGCGCATGTGGGACGTGGACCGGCTCCACTTGACCGGCGAGGGCCACAGAAGGGTCGCGGAGGCGGTCTGGCAGACCCTCGGCCATGAGCCCGAGGACCCGGAGTGGCACATGCCGGTGCCGCCGACGCCACCGCCCGGCTGGGGCGCGCGCCGCGTGGCGGACGCCCGTTTCGCCCGGCAGCACCTGCTGCCGTGGATAGGACGCCGTCTTACGGGACGGTCCTCCGGGGACGGGATGCCGGCGAAGCGGGCGGATCTACTGCCGTACGAGAACTGACCGCACAACTTTCCTCGCCCCCGCCGCCCCTACCCGTCCCATCCTCGGGGGCTCCGCCCCCGAACCCCCGTATCGCGCTGAACGCGCTCGTCCTCAAACGCCGGAC
>NZ_JBSFDA010000246.1:0-11355 GCF_053593675.1 Streptomyces sp. NPDC002156
GGTGACCGTACGGTCACCCACCCCCTCCCTTCCTGGAACGGCTCTGGAACTACAGCAACCCGTCCCACATCTGCTCGAGCAGCACCGACCACCAGCTCTCCGGCGAGCCGAGCGCCGCCGGGTCGAGGGAGGCGAGCTGGGCCTGGAAGTCGACGGTCCAGCGGCCCGCCTGCTCCTGGTTCAGGCCGTAGCGCAGCCGCCACATACGGCCCAGCAGCGCGAGACAGCGCGCGAACTCGGGCAGGCCCGTGTTCACGAACTGCGGCGGTACGGGTGCGCCGCCCGGCCCCGGCTCCACGGGCACGGCGACGATGTTGGCGGTGCCGTACTGCACGCAGATCGCCTTGCCGAAGTCGCTGCCCATGACGAGGTACGAGCCCGCGTCCGACGCCGGCCGCACCCCGCGCTCCTGCGCCAGCTCGGCGAGCGTCGGCACCGGCCGCCCCGGCTGGGCCTGCGCCCAGAAGAACGGCCCCATGTCGGCGGGCAGCCCGGCGACGACCAGAGTGTGCGCCACGATCGGCGGCACCCCCTGCCGCGACACCGCGGCCTGATCGAACCGGAAGACCCCCGGCCCGAACGCACCGGCCAGCTCCTGCGCGACCGCCTCCGGCGGGATCGGCGGCGCGGGCTGGATGGGCGGGAGGGGCGCGCGTACGGGCCCGGGTCGCGCGGGCCCGTCCGCGACCTGGTGCAACTCACCCTGATGGGCGAGGAGTTGGGCCATGCCCTGCTGACGGCTCGCGTGGTCGGTGCCGTAGGGGGCGATGCTCGTGATCCGGGCGTTCGGCCACTGCTCGCGGATCATGCGCGCACAGTAGGCCCCCGGCAGCTCGCAGCTCTCCAACTCGGTGTGGAGTTCGAGGACTTGATCCGGCGGGATGTTCATCGCCCGCAACTCATGAAAGATCTGCCACTCCGGATGCGGCGTCCCCGGCGCGGACCGCCGGATCAGCTGCTGCTCCGACCCGTCGGGCGCCCGGTAGCGGAGAACGGCCTGATACCCGGGGCCGACGGTGGGCTGACCGGGCGGGGGGTAGCCGTAGGAGGGGGCAGGCGGGGGTGCGGAGAGGTTGGGGGCGGGGGGCGGCGGGAACCCGGGGGTGGGCGCACCGGGGGCGTGCATCCCGGGCGCCGACTGGGCGGGGGCGGGGGGCGCCATTCCGGGTGCCGCCAGCCCGGGTGCTGCCAATCCGGAGGCGGGCCGCCCGCCGGGGGTGGGCATGCCGGGGTTGGGCATACCGCCCGGAGCGGGCATACCGGGGGCGGATTGACCACCCGGAGCAGGCATACCGGGGGTGGGCGTGCCAGGGGCGGACTGACCACCCGGAGCAGGCATGCCGGGGTTGGGCTGGCCACCCGGCGCCGGGATACCGGCGACAGGCTGACCACCCGGTGCGGGCATGCCGTGCGCCGGCCGACCGCCGGGGGGCGGGGGTACGGCACCGGGGGGCGCCGGGGGCTGGAGGGAACTCGGGGGCGCGCTGGGGGTGCCCTGAGCACCGGGAGGGCTCTGAGCACCGGGGGCACTCTGGGTACCGGGAGCGCCGTGAGCGCCAGGCACGCCAGGGAAACCAGGAGTGCCCAGGGGGCCGGGGGCACTTTGCGCGCCAGGGGAACCGGGGGTGCCCGGAGCACCCGGGAAGCCGGGGGCGCCTGGGGCACCAGGGGTTCCTGGAGCGCCGGGGAAGGCCGGGGCGTCCTGGGAGCCGGGGGCACCGGGAGCACCAGCGGTGCCCGGAGCTCCACGGAAGCTGGGTGTACCGGGAGCACCGGCGGTTCCGGGAGCCCCGGAGAAGCCCGATGCGCCGTGGGAACTAGGGGCGCCAGGAGTGCCTGGACCCCCGCGGAAGTCCGGTGCGCCGGGAGCGCCAGCGGTTCCCGGAGCCCCGGAGAAACCCGGGGCTCCCTGCGAACCCTGGGCGCCAGCAGTGCCAGCAGCCCCACGGAAGCCCGGGGCGCCCGGAGCGCCGGATACGCCAGGCTGACCAGGAGCGCCTGGTGCACCGGGAGCCTGAGGAGGCGGAGGCGCACCGGGGACGCCGACCGGAGGACCGGCCAGCATGGTCTCGGCGCGATGCACGGAATCGGGGGCGCCAGAACCGCCGGGAGCACCGGGAGCACCGGGAGCACCGGGAGCACCGGGAGCGGACGGTACGCCTTGCGCACCGGGCACGCCGGGGGCACCCGGAGGCTGCGGAGCGCCAGGGGCACCCGGCGGACGGGGTGCGTTGGCGCCGCCGCCCTGCTTGGGGTCGGCGAACATCGTCGCGGCCTGGTGAACGCCCTCAGGAGGCGCACCCCCGGGCGAGTTGGGGCCACCAGGCCGGTTCGGGGCACCAGGAGCACCCGGAGGCAACGGAGCGCCAGGCGGATTCGGCGCACCCGGAGCCCCGGCCACACCGGACACACCGAGCCGCCCAGGCGTACCCGGAGGCTGGGGCGCACCCGGCCCACCAGGCGTACCGGGGGCACCCGGAGCACCCGGCGGATTCAACCCGCCAGACCCCCCAACAGCAGCACCAGAACCCTCACCACCGGACCCACCGGCCCCCTCAACTCCCTCCGACCCAAGCGCCAAAACAAACTGCGTAGGCACATACCCACCCGCAGGACCAGCCCCCGGCGCCGGAGGCGCACCCCCCAGACCGGCCCCCGCCGCCGCCGGAGGCGCAACCCCCGGACGGGCGCCCGGAGTTCCAGGTGCGCCCGGCGGTGGCGGAGTGCCCGCACCCCGGGCGCCGCGCGGTGGCGGGGCCTTGCTGGTCGTCGCGTCGGCGATGTCGCCGGCGTTCGGCGCGAGCGCGCGCCCCGGAGGCGGATAGCCGTACGAGGGACCGCTCGCCCCCTGCGGGTAGCCGTACGCCGGCCCCGGAGCCCCGTCGAAGGCGTCCCGGGCACGTGGAAGGTCGTCGTCGCTCAGCGGCGGCGAGAACACCGTCGCCGGGAGCGGTACGGAACGGTCCTCGCCCGCGTCCACGCTGGTCGTGTCGGTCCCCGTCCAGGGCGTGGCCCCCGGCGGCACCGCGTCCGACGGGGGCGCCGAGGGGGCAGCCGAGGCCGCCACTCCAGCCGCGTCGCCACCGGAGGTACCCGCCCGCCGGTCCGGAATCCCCAGCTTGTCCGCCGCCTCCTGCAACCACTCAGGCGGAGTCAGCAGGAACGACGTCTGGTTCAGGTCGACCCGCGCCGGAGGCGCCGGTACCGCGTCCTCGACGGCGTCCGGGCGGCCGTACTCCTCCTCGTAGCGGCGGATCACCTCGCCCACCGGCAGGGCGGGCCACAGCGTGGCCTCGCCGCTGTCCCGGGCGAGGACCAGCCGCTGGGCGCCCCCGTCCGAACGCGGACCCTCGGCGCGGTCCTCCGCCCAGACCACGAACCCCAGCTCGAACTCCCGTACCCGCGCCTCCCGGTGCTGGTACGACGGCACATCACCGTTGACCCATTCCTCGGCGCGCTCCTGCGCCTGCGCGAAGGTCACCATCGGTCAGATCACTCCCCCACCGAAGTCGCCGAAGGCACGTGCACCGCGCGCGCGAAGCCGCCGTCCACCATCAGGTTCGCCACCGTCTCCAGCTCCGGCGGATTGCCCGCGAGCCGGGACAGGAACTGGTCGAAGTCGTCGCCGCACGGCAGCAGCAGCCGCTGCACCCGGTCGGCCGGCGGCCAGGTCGGATCGACGTCCCGCGCGTCGTCGTACGCGCAGAACCACACCGAACCGGGCCGCTCGCCCTTCACCTTCAGGGCCAGCAGACCGCCCTGGACGAAGGCGACGCACAGGTAGTCCTTGGTCAGGTGGTCGCGCAGGCACTTGTTGACGTACACGAGGTCGTTCACCGCGGCCTCTTCCCGCACCGTGAAGAACGGCTGGTCCACCAGCAGCCCCAGCTCGGCGTCGAGCGCCGCGCCCACCGGCGCGCAGCCGCCCGCCGCCTTCAGGAACGAGCGGTACGCCCCCGGCAGGCGGTAGCCGAGGTCCTCCTCGACGCCCTGCACCTGCTGCTCGGTCACCGCGACCGCCGACTTCGGCAGCGCGAAGTGCGCCGGCCGCGTCTCCTGCAACGGCCGCGTGCCGCGCTTGTGCTGATCGACCGTCGAGGTCGCGATGCCGCCGTGGTGCCGCAGGAGCGCCTTCACCTCGACGGGGACCAACTCCAGCCGTCGGCCACCGGGCGCGTGGTGCCAGGTCCAGCCGTGCGGGGTCGCCACCGCCGGGACCGTGTCCCACAGCTCGTGCCCGGACGCGGCCAGCGCCGCGTTCGCCGACACGTAGTCCGTCAGCCGCAGTTCGTCGACGCCGAAGCCCTCGGGCGGCTCGGCGATCTCCGCCACCGCACGCGCGTAGAGCGAGAAGTCCGGATAGCCGTGTTCGTCGACCCGCACCCCTCTCGGGTGCCGGGTGGCCCGGACCGGGTCCGGGAAGTGCACGACCTGCCCGGCATAGGCCGCGTTCGGCGGCACGGCTCGCTGCCCGAGCCGACCTGTCGTCATGGCGGTTGCCCCCTGCGGCGTTCTGTAAGGCCCGCACATCAGTGCGGTCCGTACGTCTGTCACATCACGTGCACGTCACATCCCGTACCCCCGCACCCGTCCCGACCGCCAGCACATCAGTACGGACAGCCACCCGGACGAGGCCGCGGTTCGCGGTTGCCCGACAGCCTATGCGGTACGCCGACACCGGTCACCGGCACCAGCCACCGGCCCTCCGGTTCCGTGACCTGCCGTCACCCTGCCGTGACGGTCCGCCGAAGCCCTGGCGTGTCACACCGCCCCAGCTTCCGCACCAGCCACGCCATTTGGCACTCTGTGTCCGCCGGGGGGATGTACGGGGGAGGCACCGGAGGGGATGACGATCATGAACGCGACACAGACGGGGACACAGACAGGCAGGCCCGCAGGCAGGCCGACGGACGGTTCCACGGGAACACCCGCGCCCGGAATGCGCGGTACGGGCGGCAGACCCGGCGGCGACCCGCGCGTCGGCTGGAGCGCCAGCGAGACGCCCCGCGTCCCCACCCTCCGCCACCGCCGCGACGGCATACTCCCGACCGTCGCCGCCGCCCTCTCCGTACGCGGCGCCACCCTCACCGGCACGGCAGCCCGCGGCGACCAGCCGCCCGCCCTGCACCCGCTCGTCCAGGACTTCCTGGACACCCTCACCAGCACCCAGCGCGACCGCGCGACCGGCCGCTGCGCCGAGGCGCTCCTCATATCCCGGCAGATCACCGTCGCCGACGAGGCCCGCAGCAAGCGTGCCGCCCGCAAGCCCATGACCCACGGCGAGGCCCGCAGGGCACTGAAACAAGCCAAACTCACCACCCGCCGCATCCGCGAGGACGGCGACCCCCTCCACGGCGGCTTCGCCGCGCCCTGCCGCTCCTGCACAGCGCTCAGCGCCCACTTCGGCGTCCGCATAGTCGACCCGTCGGCCCCGACCGGCTGACGCCCGCACCCCCACCCCCCCCACCCCCCACATGCACGACGGCGCCACGCGCCGGTCCATGACCTCGACGATCGAAGGGCAGATGCACACCGACCGCACCTCCTCCCCCAACTCCTCGGCGCCGCCCGGGCAGGGGGGACCCCCGTCCCGCTTCCCCGTGCCCGTCGACGCCGCACTGCGCGCCGCCGGCTGGCAGCCCGGACGCTGGGACATAAAGCAGGCGGAGATCTGGGCCGACGCCCTACGGGGCCACACATCCCCCGCCGGCCACCGCCACGCGGTCTTCCCCGCCGCCGTCGAGGCCTGGGCGGAGTTCGGCGGTCTGCACATCACGCCCTCCGGCCCCGGCCGCCAGGTCGCCCCCACCGCCCTGCACCTGGACCCCCTGCACGGCCTCCACATGGCCCGCACCCTCGCCGACCTCGGCCGCGCCCTCGACACCGAGGTCTGCCCCCTCGGCGAGGAACGGGAGACCCAGTCCCTCCTCGCCATCGACACAGAGGGCCGCGTCTACGCCCTCGACCACACCGGCGACTGGTACCTCGGCCCCGACGTCGACCAGGCCCTGGCCACCCTGGTCACCGGCCTGGAACCGATACGCCTGACGGCACCCTGAGCCCCCTCGGACCGAGTCGGGTGCGCAACCGCGCCCCGAAAGGGGCGCGGGGCTGCATCTGTCTGCGGCTCCGCCGCGGGGCGCGACCAGCCCCCACCGGGCCCGCGGTGAAAGAACCGCACAACCAGCGGAGCGCTCACGTCGGAATGACCGCCGACACCCGAAACCCCCCGGCCTCCGTCGGCCCGGACACGAAAACGCCGCCCAGCGCGGCGACCCGCTCCTTCATCCCGAGCAGACCGTTGCCACCGGACGGCAACCCCACCGACGAGGCCGAAGCCGGCTCGGGTGGTGGCTCGTTCTCCACCTGCATCGCGATCTCACCACCGCGATGGGCCAGCCGTACGTGCGTCTTCGCACCGGCCGCGTGCTTGTGGACGTTCGTCAGCGCCTCCTGCACCACGCGGTACGCGGTCTGCTCCACCTCCGCGCCGTACAGCCGCACGTCCCCCTCCACCGACAGGTCCACGACCATCCCCGCGGCCGCCGACTGCCCGATCAACTCCTCCAGCTCCTCCAGGCAGGGCCCGTCCGCCCCACCGTCACCGCTCTCGGCAGCACGAGAGGCGGCCACCGCCGCGGCCACCCCCACCGCCGCCAACGGCACACCCTGCACCCGCCGTTCGAACCCCTCCCCCGACCGCAGCACGCCGAGCATCTCCCGCAGCTCGGTCAAGGCCTGGCGCCCCATGTCCCCCACCAGGGCGGCATTCCGCACAGCCTTCTCAGGGTCCTTCCGGGCAACGGCCTGCAGCGCCGCGGCATGCACCACCATCAGACTCACCCGATGCGCGACGACGTCGTGCATCTCCCGCGCGATCCGCGTCCGCTCCTCGTTGCGCGCCCACTCCGCCCGCTCCTCGGCCCGCTCGGCCAGCAACTGAAGCTCCCGCTCCAGACTGTCGGCCCGCTCCCGGAGACTCTCCATCAGCCGCCGCCGGGCCCCCACGTACAGCCCGAGCAGCAAGGGCGGCGCGGTCACACCCAGCGAAGTAGTAATGGCAACGACGGGAACGAACCAGTCCCCGATCTTCAGACTCCCGTTGGCCATGTCCTGATGCGACCGCACGAACGTCACAATGAGCGTCCCCACCATCGCCATGCCCGCCAACGCCCCGATGATCCGCCGAGGCAGCTCGGAAGCGGCGAGCGTGTAGAGCCCGACGACGCCCATCAGAAAACCCATCTGGGCGGGCGTAATGGCAATGGCGACCAGCACCACAGCGATCGGCCACCGCCGCCGCAACAACAGCACAGAACCGGCGACAAGCCCGAACACGATCCCGGCGGACACGGGAATCCCCGCGTCCCGTGCGAACGGCACCCCCTCCGCTGCGCACTCCCCGGCGGACACCAGCGCGAGGCCTCCGTCAAGCACCGCACTGCGCCACCTGGCCCACCACCACGGCCCGGTCAGGGCCGCGGTGTGGTCTTCCCCCGTAGTGGTCATGCGTCCAGCCTACGGGCGCACACCCCCGCTTTTCCGGCGAGTTTCGACGACTGGCCTACACCACACAGGCCCGCGCCACCGCAATCGAACAGAAGCGAAACCCACCAGAATCCCTCGAACTGCCGAATCGCACGCCGTTCGACCCTGGAAGCGATGATTCCGCCCCCGGCGACGTCCCCGAGCGCGCCGACCTACACCGTCGCGTCGAGGGCCGGTGTTACGGCATAGTGGTGGGTGCCAATTCGACGGCCCGGCCAAATGTCCGGTTCGATCGAATTCATTCCCCCGTGGTGTAATTGGCAGCACTGTGGCTTTTGGTGCCATCTGTCCGGGTTCAAGTCCTGGCGGGGGAGCAATACCAGAGCGATACGAGATGTGGGCCCTGACAGCTCTGTCAGGGCCCACTCTTATGTCCCACACGAAACGCCCCGGTATCCTGCGGATGTCCACCCCGCCCCCTCCGCAGCCGAAGGGCCCACCCCGTGAGCGCCAATCGCCCCGCCGCCGTAGTCGTACTCGCAGCGGGTGAGGGCACCCGTATGAAGTCGGCCACACCCAAGGTCCTGCACGAGCTGTGCGGGCGTTCGCTGGTGGGTCATGTGCTCGCCGCCGCCCGCGAGTTGGACCCCGAGAACCTGGTCGTCGTCGTGGGGCACGCCCGTGAACAGGTCACCGCGCACCTCACCGTGACCGACGCCGGCATCCGTACCGCCTACCAGGCACAGCAGAACGGCACCGGTCACGCCGTACGCATGGGACTCGAAGAGCTTGGCGGGACCGTCGACGGGACTGTGGTGGTCGTCTGCGGCGACACCCCCCTCCTCACCGGAGCCACTCTCCGCTCCCTCGCCGCGACCCACTCCGCCGACGGCAACGCCGTCACCGTGCTGACCGCCGAGGTGCCGGACGCGACCGGGTACGGGCGGATCGTGCGGGACGGGGCCTCCGGGGCCGTCACCGCGATCGTCGAGCACAAGGATGCTTCCGATTCGCAGCGGGCGATCCGTGAGATCAACTCCGGGGTCTTCGCCTTCGACGGGCAACTCCTCGCCGACGCGCTGGGCAAGGTGCGGACCGACAACAGTCAGGGTGAGGAGTACCTCACCGACGTCCTCGGCATCCTCCGCGAGGCCGGGCATCGCGTCGGGGCTTCCGTCGCCGCCGATCATCGCGAGATCGCCGGGATCAACAACCGTGTGCAGCTCGCCGAGGCCCGTCGGATTCTGAACGACCGGCTGCTGACCGAGGCCATGCTCGCGGGGGTCAGTGTCATCGACCCGGCGAGCACCTGGGTCGATGTGACGGTCACCTTCGAGCAGGACTCGATCGTGCACCCGAACACGCTGCTCCAGGGCGCCACGCACCTCGCCGAGGGTGCCGAGGTCGGGCCCAACTCGCGGCTCAAGGACACCCGGGTGGGGGCAGGGGCGCGCGTCGACAACACCGTTGCCGACAGTGCCGAGGTGGGCCCCCAAGCCACCGTCGGGCCGTACGCGTACCTCCGGCCCGGTACCCGTCTCGGGGTCAAGTCCAAGATCGGGACGTACGTCGAGACGAAGAACGCGTCGATCGGTGACGGGACGAAGGTGCCGCATCTGTCGTACGTCGGGGACGCGACGATCGGGGAGTACACCAACATCGGTGCCGCCAGTGTGTTCGTGAACTACGACGGCGAGGCGAAGCATCACACCACCGTGGGGTCGCACTGCAAGACGGGTTCCGACAACATGTTTGTGGCGCCTGTCACGGTCGGGGACGGTGCGTACACCGCGGCCGGCTCCGTGATCACGAAGGACGTGCCGCCCGGTTCGCTGGCCGTCGCCCGGGGCCAGCAGCGGAATATCGAGGGTTGGGTGGCTCGTAAGCGTCCGGGGAGTGCCGCGGCGAAGGCCGCCGAGGCCGCTTCCCGGGAGCAGGGCGACGGAAGCTGACCGGAAACAGGTAGGTCGGACTCGGGCTACCGTGATAGATGCACACCCGCACACCCCCAGCTGAGCAGGCCTGTCAGGGCTGATCACGGCTGAGACACCACCTCTGAGGAGACAGTGCTGTGACCGGGACCAAGACGACCGGCGAGAAGAAGAAGATGATGTTCTTCTCCGGCCGCGCCCACCCCGAGCTTGCCCAGGAGGTCGCCCAGCAGTTGGGGGTCGGGGTTGTCCCGACGAAGGCCTTCGACTTCGCGAACGGTGAGATCTACGTTCGCTACGAGGAATCGGCACGTGGCGCGGACTGCTTCGTGATCCAGAGCCACACGGCTCCGATCAACCAGTGGATCATGGAGCAGCTGATCATGATCGACGCGCTGAAGCGTGCGTCGGCTCGTTCCATCACCGTGATCGTGCCGTTCTACGGTTACGCGCGGCAGGACAAGAAGCACCGCGGACGTGAACCGATCTCGGCGCGTCTGATCGCGGACATGATGAAGACGGCGGGCGCGGACCGCATCCTCACCGTCGACCTGCACACGGACCAGATCCAGGGCTTCTTCGACGGCCCGGTCGATCATCTCTTCGCCCTCCCCCTCCTCGCCGACTACGTGGGCGACAAGGTCGACAAGGGCAAGCTGACGGTCGTCTCGCCGGACGCGGGCCGGGTGCGCGTGGCCGACCGCTGGTGCGACCGGCTCGGTGCGCCGCTGGCGATCGTGCACAAGCGGCGCGACAAGGACGTGGCGAACCAGGTGACCGTCCACGAGGTCGTGGGTGAGGTCAAGGGCCGTGTGTGTGTCCTCGTCGACGACATGATCGACACCGGTGGCACGATCTGCGCCGCGGCGGACGCGTTGTTCGCGCACGGCGCCGAGGACGTCATCGTGACGGCGACGCACGGTGTGCTGTCGGGTCCGGCGGCGGACCGGCTGAAGAACTCCCGGGTCAGCGAGTTCATCTTCACGAACACGCTGCCGACGCCGGGTGAGCTGAGCGCCGACCTGGACAAGATCAAGGTGCTGTCGATCGCGCCGACGATCGCGAGCGCGGTGCGTGAGGTGTTCGAGGACGGTTCGGTGACGAGCCTCTTCGACGAGCAGTAAGCCGAAAAACGCTTCTGCATGATCGATTTTTCTGCGGCCTCTCCCGCCGAGTAGTCTGTCCAAGTTGCTCGGCGAGGGAGGCCGTACCCATCAGGTGCGGCTGTCCGTTATCGACGCGCTCTTCGTAGCAGGCCGTTCGTGGCCGGGTGACCTGTCCGTCTCTCACCCGTACGAGGAGTGAAAAGCATGTCCGACGTAAAGCTCACCGCCGAGACCCGCACCGAGTTCGGCAAGGGTGCCTCCCGCCGCATCCGCCGCGAGGCCAAGGTTCCCGCGGTCGTCTACGGCCACGGTGCCGACCCCGTCCACATCACGCTTCCGGGCCACGAGCTGCAGCTCGCCCTGCGTAAGTCGAACGTCCTGCTCACCCTGGACATCGAGGGCAAGACCGAGCTGGCGATCCCGAAGGCCATCCAGCGCGACGCGCTCAAGGGCTTCCTCGTGCACGTCGACCTGCTCACCGTGAAGAGCGGCGAGAAGGTCACCGTCGAGGTCTACGTCCACACCGAGGGCGAGCTGGCCCCGGGTGCCTACCTGCTCGAGCACGTGCTGAGCACGCTGACGGTCGAGGCCGAGGCGACGCACATCCCCGAGTCCGTCACCGTGTCCATCGCGGGCCTGGAGGCCGGTGCCTCCATCCTCGCCAAGGACATCCCGCTGCCCGAGGGCACCACGCTGGCGATCGACGAGGACGCGGTCGTCCTCCAGGTCCTCGCCGCGCAGGCGGAGGAGGCCCCCGCCGAGTCCGAGACCGAGAGCACCGAGGGCTGATCCTCAGCTCGGTAGAGTTCGTCGGCCGCCGCTTCCGTACC
>NZ_JBSFDA010000247.1:0-11268 GCF_053593675.1 Streptomyces sp. NPDC002156
GGCAGTAACGGGGGTGCCGGTCAGCTAGATCAGGCGGTTCGGCCGCGCCCCTTTAGGGGCGCGGGGAACTGCGCGACCAGCCCCCAGGGATGGGACGGGTAGGGGCGGCGGGGGCGAGGAAAAACCAAGCCCCACCCCCCTCTCACCGACACCCCACCTCATCCCCCGTAGTAACCCCGAACTCCCCCACCCGAACCTTCCGCACCCCCCGATAATCCGCCCCCACAGTCACCCGCATCACAGCCCCCTGCCCCCGCACCACCCGCAACGAACTCCCCGGCAGCGCAGCCGCCAACGACCTGGCCGACCGATCCCACCGAGGGTCGTACGCGATCACCGTCCGCCCCACCTCCCGCCCCCGCGCATTCACCGGCACCCGAGTAGTCCGAAACCCGGCCCCCGCCAACTCCCGATCAACCTTCCGCCCCAGCCCCGCCGTCCGCGTCCCGTTCTCCACCTGCACCCGAATCTGCTGCGGAGCCACCTCCACCCGAACCGGCGCACCCCTCTTGGCGCCCCCACCCTTCCGCACAGCCAACGGCTCGTCCTCCCGCAGCGCCCGGAACAACCGCCCCGACTTAGCCGCGTCCCACTTCAACGTCGACCCGATCCCCTTCACGGCGAACCCCATCCGCCCGATCGGCACGGTCGTGAACTCCGACGACGCCGGCGAGAAGTTCCGCATCGCCCGCCCGAGGTCCAGCAACTCACCCGTACCGAACTCCTTGTCCGCCCGCACCGACCCGAGCACCGCCCGCGTGATGTCCCGGAACTTCATCGGGTTCAGCAGCACCCCGGACGACGTGGACTGCGCGATCAGCGCCGCCATGAACCGCTGCTGGCGCTGCATCCGCCCCAGGTCGGAGGACCCGTCGGCGTGCCGGGACCGGACGTACTGCAACGCCTCCCCGCCACTCAGCTCATGCTTCCCAGCCGCCAGGTTCAGCCCCGTGTACGAGTCCTTCAGCGGTCGCGTCGCACAGATCTCGACTCCCCCCAGCACATCCACCGTCTTCATGAAGCTGGTGAAGTCGATCTCCAGATAGTGGTCGATCTTCACGTGCGTCATGTGCTCCACCGTCCGCACGGTGAGGTTCGGCCCGCCCTCCGCGTACGCCGCGTTCAGCTTGATGACATGGCCGCCGTGCCGGTGCCCGGTGATCCGGTCGGTGTGCGGGGGCGTCACGGCGTACGAGTCGCGCGGCAGGCTGACGACGCTCGCCCGCTCCCGGTCCTCCGAGATGTGCACGATCATCATCGTGTCGGTGCAGTGACAGGGGGCGCCGCCGAGCCGGTACTTCCGCCGCTCGGCCTCGCTGATCTTCTCTCTGCTGTCCGTGCCGACCAGCAGCACGTTCATGCCGTGGCCCGCTCGCGGCCGGTTCTTCATGTCCTTGAAGGGGTCGACCCGGGCGATGTCGGCGTCGAGGCTGCTGACCACCGAGTGCCCGATCCCGGCCGCGGCGAGCACCACGACGGACAGCGTCGTCACCGCCCGCATGGCCCAGCGTGGCTTTTTCCGCCGTACGGGGGGACGCGGACGCCCGGACGACGGCCGTGGCCGGCGCTGTGGGGAACCGGGGGATGCGGGCATGGGGGGACACCTCCGCGAAGGCTGCTGGCCGGGGGAGTGGGGCCGAACGTGGGATCCGTGAGCACCGTAGGCCCATACGATCTGCGGCCCGGCTCAGGGAGCGGGCGGCGCGCGTCGGTGTCCCCCGTTCGCGGTAACGTGAGCCCCCTATGAACGCCAAGCCCGACGTGCAGCTGCCCGCCGTGTCCGTGATCATGCCCGTCCTCGACGAGGAGCGGCATCTGCGCGGAGCCGTCCAAGCGATCCTCGCCCAGGAGTACGCCGGCGAGATGGAGGTCGTGATCGCCCTCGGTCCGTCCACGGACCGCACGGACGAGATCGCCGCCGAGCTGGTCCGCGAAACGGCCGGCACGAACAAGCGCGTGCAGACAGTCCCCAACCCGACCGGCCGTACGCCCGCCGCGCTGAACGCCGCGATCAAGGCCTCCCGCCACCCCGTCGTCGTACGCGTCGACGGACACGGCATCCTCTCGCCGGACTACATCGCGACCGCCGTCCGTCTCCTCGACGAGACCGGCGCGCAGAACGTCGGCGGGATCATGCACGCCGAGGGCGAGAACGCCTGGGAGGAAGCGGTCGCCGCCGCGATGACCTCGAAGATCGGCGTCGGCAACGCCGCCTTCCACACGGGAGGCACGGCCGGGCCCGCCGAGACCGTGTACCTCGGTGTCTTCCGACGCGCCGCCCTCGAACAACAGGGCGGCTACAACGTGGAGTTCATCCGCGCCCAGGACTGGGAGCTGAACTTCCGCATCCGGGAGGCGGGCGGCCTCATCTGGTTCTCGCCCGAACTGCGGGTGTCGTACCGCCCGAGGCCCTCCGTGCGCGCGCTGGCCAAGCAGTACAAGGACTACGGCCGCTGGCGCCATGTCGTGGCCCGGTACCACGAGGGCTCCATCAACCTGCGCTACCTCGCCCCGCCCACCGCCCTGTGCGCGATAGCGGCGGGCGTGCTGCTGGGCGCCGTACTGACGCCGTGGGCCCTGCTGGTGCCCGGCGGCTACCTCGCGGCGATCGTGGCGGGCTCGGTCCCGGCGGGCAAGGGGCTCTCGCTGAAGGCGCGGCTGCAGATCCCCGTCGCCCTCGCCACCATGCACATGTGCTGGGGCTGGGGCTTCCTCACCAGTCCCAAGTCCCTTGCCAGGAAGGTGATCGCGGCCCGTCGGCCGGCGGTACTGGACGGCGCGAACGCGAACTGAGCCTGAACGACAACGAGTTGGGGCCCGCAGTCAGATGACCGCGGGCCCCGACTCATGTACCCCTACCAGCGGTAGGGCGAGTACACCTCCATGCACGCGCTGGTGTCCGAACCCACCACCGCGTCGGCCGTGTCGGGCAGTTGGCCCGCCTTCGGCGCGGTCTGCTTCGGGTACGCCGTGCCCTCGCGCCAGTCGGCGCCCACGGTCACCGTCACACCGGAGACGTCCGTCGACTTCTTCACCGAACTCGTCGGAATCCCCAGGGACTTGGCGACGAGCTGGGCGTCGCCCGCGAGATCGGCGCTCGGGTAGTACACGACCGTCTTGTCGACCGACAACGATGCCGACCGGTCCGCCGCCGCGTTCGTGAAGCCCTTGCCCGAGAGGATCTCGCTGATGCTGCTCGCCCGGCCGCTGACCGCGGCGAGCGTGGCCGTCCGCGTGCCGTTCTGCACGAGGACGCCGATCTTTCCGGGGTCGGCCGCCGGGTCCGTCGAAGCCGTCGCCGAGGGCGAGGCCGTCGGGGCCTTGGTCGCCGTGGTGCCGCCCTTGTCGTCGAAGGAGATGTCGTCGCGGAGCATCGTCCACATCGTCTCGGCGTCGGCCTCGGCCGCCACCAGATGATTCGGGTTCTGCGGGTCCACGACGGTCGGCATCGTCGTCATCGTGATGCGGTCGGTCGGCACCGACTTGAGCTGCATGCCCAGGTCGTACAGCTCCTTGACCGAGCCCAACTCCTCCGACACCGTCAGGGACTTGGTGGCCGCCTCGGCCAGACTCGTCAGCCGCGGGGCGTCCGTGAAGACGTTCTGCGACTTCAGCGTGCGGATCATCGAGTTCATGTACATGTGCTGGGCCTTGGCCCGCCCGAGGTCGCTGTAGAAGGCGTGCCGGGTACGCAGCCACTGCAGCGCCGACTTGCCCTCGACCTTCTGCTTGCCGGCCTTGAGCTTGAGCCCCGAACCGCCGGGTACGCCGGGCAGCGCGCGGTCCCACACGTTCTGCTTCACACAGACCTCGACACCGCCGATGGCGTCGGCCATCTGTACGACGCCCGCGAAGTCGATCGTCATCCAGTGGTCGATGTAGACCCCGGTGAGGTTCTGCCAGGTGGCCAGCGTGCAGCCGGCGCCGCCCCGGGCCAGCGAGGTGTTGATGATGTCGTTGGTCGCCGCGAACGTCTCACCGGTGTCGGGGTCCGTGCACTTCGGGATGTCGACCCGGGTGTCGCGCGGGATGCTCACCACGGCCGCGCTCTTGCGGTCGGCGGAGAGATGGATCAGCATCTGGACGTCGCCCAGCGGCGGGTTGGCGCTGTTGGCCTTGCCGCCGCCCAGGGACACGTTGGCGGCGGAGGCACGGCTGTCCGAGCCGATCAGCAGGATGTTCAGCGGAGTCTGCCCGGCCGCGTTGGGCTCGGTCTTCTGCGCCTTCGAGTCGCCGCTGCTGCGCTTGCCCTTCTGGATGTTGCTGTTCAGATGCTCGTAGTAGAGGTATCCGGCGCCGGCCGTGCCGAGTATCAGCACCGCCAGCGTCATTGCCGACCAGCGCAGCACCTTGCGCTTGCCGGGCCGCCGCGGTCTTCCCCCCGGACGGTCACCGCCGCCGCCACTGCCGCCGGCCGAGCCGCCGCCCCCGTCCCCGGAGTCCCCCTCCTGCTGCTCGTGCGAGCCGTCCCGCTGCCCCGGAACCCGAGCAGGCCGGACGCCCGATCGCGTCCCCTCCCCGTGCACACTGCTCTGTGTCATTCCCCTGCCTCCCCACCCTTGCGCCGTCGAACAGGCCTGCCTTGCGTCCGGTAAGACGCAAGGCAGGCCTGTCAGGTCAACCGGCGCACCCAAAACAACTGGCGCAGACGCTCGATCGATCAATCGACCCGCCGATCAAGAGATCGATCGGCCGATCGGTCGGCGTACTCGGCTCAGCTGGCGCACTGCACCTTGTCCGCCGTGGACTGCCCCTCCACGGTCGGTGCCTTCGCCGGCGCGGTGAGCGAGACGCCGGCCCCCTTGAAGTCCTTGCCCAGGGTCAGCGTCATGGTGGGCAGCCCCTGGGAGTTCGTCACACTCTTTCCGGGCTTCATCGCCGAACCGGACAGCCCCATGATGGCGGCCAGTCGCCGGGCCTGGTCGGCCTGGTCGGGCGCGTACTCCAACGTCGTCTTCGCAAGCTCCGCCGAGGCGTTGCCCGCGTTCTCGGACTTGGACACGCCCTCATCATTCTGCAGATAGTTAAGAGTCTCCTGTGCGGAGCCGGCCGGGGCACCGCCGTTCAGGATCCGCACCCGTACGTCGGAGGCCGCGGACTTG
This sequence comes from Streptomyces sp. NPDC002156, assembly GCF_053593675.1. NCBI lineage: Bacteria > Bacillati > Actinomycetota > Actinomycetes > Kitasatosporales > Streptomycetaceae > Streptomyces > Streptomyces sp. NPDC002156. The sequence goes on from NZ_JBSFDA010000247.1 coordinate 5,103, forward strand.
GTGCCCTTGAGGCGGGCGGCGACCGCGGCCGCCTCCTTCGCCTTCTGCTGCTTGACCGCCGTGAACGACACGTCGTTGATGATGGCGTTGAACACCTCGGGCGCCGTCGGGCCGACGGTGACCGTCGCCCGGACCGCTTCTCCCGGGGTGTCGATCACCGGCACGGTCATGAAGGTGATGTTCTTCGTCGGCACCTTCTTCAGCTCCAGTGCCACGTCCTTGAGCGTGGAGACCTTGCCGAGACCGGTGTCCACGGTCAGCGCCTTGGTGGCCGCGTTGGCGATCTTCAGCAGCTTGGCCGGGTTGGTCAGGGTGTCGCTGGAGGCCATCTTGCGCATCAGCGAGCTGAGGAACTGCTGCTGCACCTTGATCCGGTCCAGGTCGCCCTGGTTGCCGAAGCTGTGCCGCGTACGGACGAAGGCCAGCGCCTGTTCGCCCTCCACCGTCGACTTGCCGGCGGGCAGCTTGAGCTTCGACTCCTTGTCGTTGACCGCGTTCTCCACACAGACCTCGACCCCGCCCACCGCCGTCGTCAGCGTCTTCACGGCGTTGAAGTCGGCCATCATGAAGTGGTCCGGCGAGATACCGGTGACCTCCTTCACGGTGCGCATGGTGCAGCCCGGGTCGCGCCCGTCCTGCCCGAGGCTGGTGTTGAAGCGGACGCCCTGGGTACCGGAGATGATCTTCTCGGAGCCGTCCTCCTGCACGGTCGGACAGTCCGGGACGTCGACGATCAGGTCACGCGGGATGCTGAGCGCTGTCGCGTTCGTCCGGTCCTTGGAGACGTGCAGCAGGATCGTCGTGTCCGCGTGCCCGACGCTGCCCGCGTCGCCGTACGACTCGTTGCCCGCACCGGTGCGCTTGTCCGTACCGATGATCAGGATGTTGAAGGCCTCGTCCTTGCTGAAGCCGTCCTTGGCCGCCGTACCGACGTCGGTCGTCGTGACGTTGCCCTCGAGGTGCTTGAGGTAGAAGTAGCCGGCCGTCGTGGCGGCCACCATGACGAAGGCCATGGTCCCGCCCGTCCAGAGCAGCACCTTCTTGGCCTTCGACTTCTTCTTCTGCGGGGCACGCGAACGCCGCCGCCCGGGCAGCGGATCTTCCTCCGGCACACCCCGCCGCCTTCTCGGCGGCGGCACCTGCCCGGGTGACCCGGGCACGCCGTGCGTCTCTCGGTCCTGCTCCCGCTCCGGTGCCGCCGAACGCCCGCGTACCGCACCCGCGTTGGCGGGTGTGGCTCGACGAGGTCCCGGGACCGCTGATTGCGGTGCGGAGGGAGTCAGTCGCAGTTCGTATTCGCCAGTGCTCGGGTTGAGCACCCACTGGTCTGCGGGGTCGATGTCGTCCGCCCGCCCACGGCCTTGCGCGTCCACGGTTGTCTGAATCCTCCGTCGGGGCCACGCGGCGCCTTTCCCCCTCCAAAGGCGCTCGGGTCTCGGTCTCCGGTGTGCACACGACACTCGTCCTGACGCACCGGATCGCTCACACTATCCGTCCAGTTGGGCGTCAAGCGACGACGGTGACAAATTCCACGTCCCTACAACTGGGCAATCCACCCATTTCTTTGAACTAAGGTTCGCCGACTTGGCAATCGCTTTACCCGCAGGGGTCCTGGGCGGCCGTGTTCCCGCGAAAAGTGGGTACGGGGGAAGGGGTGGGGAGTTGGGCGGACGGCGCCCCTCCGGACTGCTTGCCGGTAGAGCGCCCCTCGAACTCGTATCCAGAATTGTGTTGCACTTCACTGCTTTGTGCGAAGGAATCACCCTGAACCGGGATTTCCTCCGCTACGGCGACCGGTGCGTCGGACCGCAGCCGCTCGAACAACCGCCCGGCGTCCGGCTCCACAAGCTGATCGCGATTGACGTCGTACGCGTACGACTCCCGTGGAACGGTCAGAAACCGCACACGTTCGGTAGGGATGTCGCGCATACTGCGCACCAACTCGTACAAACCACGCAGGCTGGCCAGCGCCGGGTCCGTGGTGAGCGAGGACGTGGCGGCGTCGAGCACGGGGTACAGCTTGACCGGGTTCAGCAGGACGTCATCGCTCTGCACCTTGTTGACGAGCGCCCCGAGAAAACGCTGCTGCCGGTCCATCCGCGCGGTGTCGCTCCCATTGCCGAGGGACTTCCGCGCCCGCACATATCCGAGCGCCTGCTCGCCATTGAGCGTCACCTTCCCGGCGGGCAGCCGCAGTTTGGCCTCCCGGTCGTCGACCGGCTCCGCCAGACACACCTCGACCCCGTCCACGGCATCGACGATGTCCTTGAAGCCATGGAAGTCGACGACCATGTGATGGTCGATCCGAATGTCCGTCAACTTCTCGACGGTACGGATCGTGCAGGCCGAACCCCCCTGCTGGAAGGCGTGGCTGAACATCGCGAACTCGGGTTCGCCAACAGAATGTTCTGCGCCCCACGCACCAACGAGACGGGCCGCTCCTTCTCGTACCGGGCCGGCTCGGCGGCGGCACCATGATCGGCAGTGATGTTCCCATCAAGCTTGACGTAGACCGCGATCCCGACCCCGACGGGCGGTGCCTGCGGTCTCGGTCACGTCTACGACCATGCCCCGGAGAGGAGACGAGGGCGCTCACTGCTGGGCCGAACGAATGAACGCCGGTCCGGGGGCGTACCTAGGGGCGCGGGGCTGTGACATTTGCGGCTCCGCCGCGTGGGCGCGACAAGCCCCCACCGGAGCCGCAGCCGAAAAACAACCCCTCACGCCCGGCGAGTAGCCGAAACCCGCTCATCCTCAACCCGCTTGGCCACCACACCCTCGGACACCCGCTCCAGATGCCGGCACAGAACAACGGACCCCCCGGTGGCAAGCGGCGAGTACAACCCCGCACTGACCCCTTCCCACGTGTCGTACCCCAGCCCCGACAACAACCGAGACCCAGGCCCCGCCAACCCGAACCCCACCGCATCCGCCCCGGCCCGCTCCACAACCTCCGCCCCCGTGAACCCGGCCCCGGCAACGATCAACGCCGCCGCCTCCGGATCCACGGGCGCGTACGGCACGAACCGGTCCCCCTGACTCGGCACCTCCACCGCGTAATCGGCGAAGCCCTCCGGCACCTGCGGAAACCGCCCACCCAACGGCCGCAGCGCGAGCGCGACCCGCTCACCGGAACACGCCCGCGCCGCGTCCAGCGTGTCGGGCCCGCTGACGACGATGTCGGCGACGGAAGCCTCGCCCCCCATGTCCGCGACAACCCCCACCGACGAACACGCCAGCAGCCACACCGCCGTCTGCCAGTGCGCGGGCAGCAGCAGCGCGACCCGGTCACCCGGTTCGGCGGACAGCTCGCCCTGGAGGAGATTCGCGGTCTTGGCCACCCAATTGGCGAAGGTGGCCACGGACAATTCGACACGTTCGCCCGTGGCATCGTCGTAGAAGGTCACCAGGGGGCGCGCGGGGTCCGCGGCGAGCGCGGAACGCAGCAGGTCGGCAGGGGTGCGGTCGGTGGCGTTCACCCGCGCAAGGGTACGCGTGGCCATGGGCGCGAGCCGACCCCCGGGGCCCCGTTTCGGGCCGACACGCCAGACGGACCGTCAGTTCATCGTTGGACAGATATGTATGACTATGTCCAGGATCAGGGGCATGCGTAGGTATCTTGCTTCCTCGATCGGCGTCACGTGTGCAACCGCCCTGGCGCTCCCGTTGACCCTGCCCACAACCCCGGCCTCGGCCACGGCGAGACCCGCCGAGGCGAGACCGGCAGCGGTGGCCCCCACCGTCCCCGGCAGCACCCAGTCGCTCCCGCTGACCCCCCGCCCCGGCGACCGCATCCTCGGCTCGGCCGCCGAACAGGGCCTGTACCGTCCGGACGTACGCCACTTCTCGCTCGTCGGCGTCATCTGGGACAACCCGGACACCGAGCTGTACGGCAGTGTCGAGGTCCGTACCCGGGAGGCCGGCGGCGACCACTGGTCCGGCTGGCAGAACGTCGAGACACACAACCACGACCACGCGGCCGACCCCGACACGGCCGAACGCTCCTCGGGCCGGGTCCGGGGCTCCACGGCACCGCTGTGGGTGGGCGACTCGGACGGCGTCGAGGTCCGCGTACGGGCGGACGGCGAGGGCCGCACGACGGGCGCCCGCGAGCCCCTCCCCGCGGGCCTGCGCCTCGAACTGGTGGACCCGGGCGAGGCGGCGGCGGAACCCGAAGGTCAACGCACACGCGACATGAGGGCGCCGGAGACACAGACCGAGTACGCCACCGAGATCCCGGCACTGAACAGACAGCAGACGGAGGAAGAGGCCCGCCTGCTCCAGAGGGAGCAGGCGCAGCAGGGTGAGCTACGGGTGAAGCCGTTCATCGGCCCGCGCCCGCGGATCGTCACGCGGCGCGGCTGGGGCGCCGACGAGAAGCTGCGCGAACGCGGCTTCGTCTACACGAAGAAGGTCAAGGCGGCCTTCGTGCACCACACGGCCTCTGGCAACAAGTACTGGTGCACACAGGTCCCGTCCCTCATCCGCGGCATCTACCGCTACCACGTGCTGAGCAGTGGCTGGCGGGACATCGGCTACAACTTCCTCGTCGACCGGTGCGGAAACATCTACGAGGGCCGCGCCGGGGGTGTGGCGAAGCCGGTGAAGGGCGCTCACACGCTCGGGTTCAACACGGACAGCATGGGGATCGCCGTCCTCGGAACTTTCGTCAGTTCCAAGCCGTCCAAAGCGGCAGTGGGGGCGATCGCGCGGCTCACCGCCTGGAAGCTCGGTCTGTTCGGGGCGAATCCGAACGGAAAGACATACCTGAAGTCAGGTGGTGGCAATCTCTACCCAAAGGGAAAGAACGTACGACTGAACGTGATCTCCGGCCACCGGGACGGCTTCGCCACCGAGTGCCCGGGCCGGCTGCTCTACGGAAGGCTCGGCTCGGCGCGCCTGACGGCGGCCAAGTACCAGGGCCGATGAGGACTTCGTCCGACCGAACGCGCTGATTCGGTCGGTCCCGGCAGAAATCAGAAAACAGGAAGCAGGGACGACAGGTGACAGAAGCGATTCTCCTGGTCGGCGGCAAGGGCACCCGGTTGCGTCCGCTCACCGTGCACACCCCGAAACCGATGGTCCCTGCGGCCGGAGTCCCCTTCCTCACGCACCAGTTGGCGAGAGCGAGAGCGGCGGGGGTGGAGCACATCATCCTCGCCACCTCCTACTTGGCCGAGGTCTTCGAACCCCACTTCGGCGACGGCGGGTCCCTCGGCCTCCATCTGGAGTACGTCACCGAGGACGAGCCCCTCGGTACGGGCGGCGCGATCCGCAACGTGGCCTCGCGCCTGCACTCCGCCCCCGACGACCCGGTCCTGGTCTTCAACGGCGACATCCTCACGGGCCTGGACATCCGGGCCCTGGTCAGCACACACGAGACGACAGGGGCGGACGTCTCCCTGCACCTCACCCGAGTGACGGACCCGAGGGCATACGGCTTGGTCCCGACGGACGAATCAGGCCGAGTAACAGCATTCCTGGAGAAACCCCAGACCCCGGAGGAGATCGTCACCGACCAGATCAACGCGGGGGCGTACGTCTTCCGCCGCTCGGTCATCGACACGATCCCTACGGGCCGCCCGGTGTCGGTGGAAAGAGAAACGTTCCCGGAACTACTGGCGCTGGGAGCCCACCTCCAGGGCTTGGTGGATTCGACGTACTGGCTGGACCTAGGGACACCCGCGGCCTTCGTACGAGGCTCGGCGGACCTGGTACTGGGCCGGGCCCCGTCCCCCGCGGTCCCGGGCCGCTGCGGCGACCGCCTGATCCTCCCCTCGGCCCGAGTGGCCCCCGACGCCAAGGTGACCGGCGGCACGGTGGTGGGCGAGGGCGCGTTCGTGGCGGAGGGCGCACGCGTCTCGGGCAGCACGATCCTGGCGGGCGCGGTGGTAGAACCGGGCGCGGTCATCACCAACTCCCTGATCGGGACAAGGGCCCGAGTGGGCGAACGCTCCATCCTGACCGGCACGGTGATCGGCGACGGCGCGATCATCGGCGCCGACAACGAACTGAGGGAGGGCGTACGGGTGTGGTGCGACGCAAGAATCCCAGCGGGGGCGCTCCGCTTCTCGTCGGACCAGTAAGAAGTTCCCGGTTCGGTTGTGGGGGTGCGACAGTCGCGCCGGTCACGCTCGGCAGCGAGGCAAGTACGCGTTCGGCGCCC
>NZ_JBSFDA010000248.1:0-11266 GCF_053593675.1 Streptomyces sp. NPDC002156
ATCGCGACTTCCGCGATACCGGCCTCGGGGTTTGTACGGGGAGCGGGTCAGCCAGGGATCGTGCACTCGAAGGCGTGCAGATACGCGTTGACCGGGCGGATCTCACCGATGACGAGGCCCGCGTCCGTCAGCCGGTCAACCATGCTCTGCCGGGTGTGCTTCGCACCGCCGACATTGAGCAGGAGCAGCAGGTCCATGGCCGTCGTGAACTTCATCGACGGGGTGTCGTCCACGAGGTTCTCGATCACGACGACCCGGGCACCGGGCCGCGCCGCCTTGCGGACGTTCGCCAGCGCCCTGCGGGTGCTGTCGTCGTCCCACTCCAGGATGTTCTTGATGATGTACACATCCGCCTGTACGGGGATGTCCTCACGGCAGTCCCCGGCCACGATGCTCACCCGCGCGGCCAGCGAACCGCCGTCGCGCAGCCGCGGATCGGCGTTCCCCACCACTCCGGGCAGGTCGAGGAGCGTGCCGTGCATCCCGGGGTGCTTCTCCAGGAGGCTCGCCACGACCTGGCCCTGGCCGCCGCCGATGTCCGCGACCGAGGACACCCCGGTCAGGTCGAGGAGGTTCGCGACGTCCCGCGCCGACTGCTCGCTGGACGTCGTCATCGCGCGGTTGAAGACGTACGCCGACTCGGGGGCCTCCTCGTTGAGGTACGAGAAGAACTCCCGGTCGTACATGTCCTCGAAGACGTTCCGGCCGGTGCGCACCGCCTCGTCCAGCTGGGGCCAGACGTTCCACGTCCACGGTTCGGTGCACCACAGCGCGATGTAGCGGAGGCTGTTCGGGTCGTCCTCGCGCAGCAGCCGGGACATCTCCGTGTGGACGAAGGTGCCGTCGGGGCGCTCCTCGAAGACGCCCTGGCAGGACAGCGCGCGCAGCAGTCGGCGCAGGGTCCGGGGCTGGGTCTTCACCGCCGCCGCGAGGTCCTCGACGGTCGTGGGCGTGTCCTGGAGGGCGTCGGCGACGCCCAGCCGGGCGGCGGCGCGTACGGCGGCGGCGCAGGCCGCCCCGAAGACGAGTTCCCGCAGCCGCATGGGTGGTGGGGGAGCGTGGGGAGCCGGGGAGGAAGCCGGGGGAGCCGGATCAACGGTCGTCATGTCTTGCCTCGCCTCTGTCGTTGTGCCGTGCGGGGGAGTCGGGAAGCGGGTCGGTCAGCACATTCCGGCGGGTTCGGAGACCCCGCAGGTGTTGTCGCGGAAGGTGTTGTTCTTGCCGGTGTCCCGGTCGGCGAGATCGGCCGTGCTGTTGCGCAGCACCACGTTGTCGCGGATCTCGTTGCTCTCGTTGGGGGCGCCCACGAAGCTCTTGAACAGCACGATGCCGCCTGACAGCGGGGAGGCGCCCACGTTGTCCTCGACCCTGTTCTTCGTCACCAGCACCTTCTCGGTGCCGGTGAGGACGATGCCCGAGCCCTGGAGGAAGGGCAGCCGGGGGGTCTTCGGACACAGTTTGTTGTTGGCGTGGATGTGGTTGCGGCTCACGGTCATCGCCCCGGCGCGCGGGGTGCCCTCGTCGCCGACGACGAACACGGCGGCGCAGTTCCCGGTCGCCTCGTTGCGTTCGACGGTCAGGTTCCGCAGCCGTCGTACCGTTACGCCGATCCGGTTGCCCACCAGGCGGTTGTTGCTGACGACGGTGCCCTTGGCGTCCTGGGCGCCGTCCTCCCGGTCGACGGTGTTGGCGACGAAGAGTCCGGCGTCGCCGTTGTCCCTGGCGAGGTTGCGGCTGAACACACCGCGTACGGACCTCTCCTGGGCGATGCCCCACTGGCCGTTCTTCTCGGCGGTCACGCTCTGGACCTTCAGCCGGTCGGTCCAGGCCGCCCACAGACCGTTCTTGGCGAAGCCCCGGATCGTCAGCGAGCGCAGGGTGACCCCCTTGACGGGGGCGGCCTTGGTGCCGGTCACACAGATGCCGTTGCCCGCTGTGGCACAGGTGCTGTCGGCGGCGGGGCCGGGCACGATGACGGCCGGCCCGGCGATGGATCCCCGGAGGGTCAGGTCCGACACGGTGATGCGGACGCTCTGGCGGTAGGTGCCGGGGGAGAGGACAACGGTGTCCCCCGGCCGCGCGGCGTCCACGGCCCGCTGGATCGACTCGCCGGGCTGGACCCGGTGTATTCGGAGTACCTGATGCACCGTGCGGTCGTCCGCCGGTGCTGCGGCACCCAGCCCCGAGGTCACGACTGCTGCGGTGCACACGAGGTGGGTGATCTGTCGTCTGGTCATATGCCGAAGCTAGGAGCGGGTGTTCCGGCCCGCCACCGCTGATCACCCAGGTGGGCTTGTGGCAGGCGCCGACGGGTCAGACGAGGTGGGCGAAGACGACCAGGTTCTCGGTGTAGTCCTTCGCCTTGTGGTCGTAGTCACCGGCGCAGGTGATCAGCCGGACCTGGGCCTGCGGGGTGTCGCCGTACACGCGCCGGTCGGGGAAGTCGTCCTTCTCGAACGTCTCGGCGCTGTCGACGACGAAGACGGCCCTACGCCCGTCGGAGCGCTCGACGGCGAACCGGTCGCCCTTGTCCAGCTCGCTCAGGTCGGCGAACACGGCCGGAGCGGTCGCCGTGTCGACATGCCCGGCGATGATCGCGGTGCCCCTCTCACCGGGGGACACACCGTCGGCCTGCCAGCCGACCAGGTTCACGTTGTCGGCGGGCGGCGCTTCGAGCTGGCCCGACTTGGCGATGTCGAGGCCGATGAAGGGGGCGTCCACATCGATGGCCGGGATGAGCAGCCGCGTCGGCCTGGCCCGCGGCAGATGCTTCCCGGCCGGTGGCGCGGCCGAGGCCTTCGGCGAGGCGGACGAGAACGGCGAGACCGACGCGGACGGTGCGTGCGCCGCCGTGGCGCGGGGTGCGCGGTCGTCGTCGGACGATTCGTCGTTTCCGGAGAAGAGGATCAGCACCGGGAGCAGGAGTACGACGGACCACGCGCTCAGACGCACAAGGAAGCGCCGCTTGGACGACAGGGACGCGGCTTTGAGAAAGGAAGGCAACCGGGTTGCCATCGGGAACCACCTAACTGGAACACGGGCACAAGTACGTGGGGGGACCGAACGGGCCGGGCCGCCGCAGTGCGCACAGGCGGATGTGCGCACGCGACGGCCCCGGCTGCTATGTCAGGCATCGGTCAGGACGCCTGGTCGGCCGCGTTCCTGCGGCGCATCGTGTACGCACCCGCGCCGACGACCGCCAGGGCCGCCAGCCCGCCGGCCGTGACACCCGGGTTCGCGAGGGCGCCGCCACCGGTGTGCATGCCACCGCTGGGCTTCTCGTGCTTGGAGCCCCAGTCGCCCTTGCTGCTCTCCTCTTCCTTGTCGCTGGAGTCCCAGGAGCCGGAGTCCTTGGCGGTCTCGTCGTCGGCGGCCGCGTCCTCCTTGTCGGCCTCCCAGTCCTTCTTGGTGTCGTCGGCGGCGGCGGTGTCGTCGCCCTTGCTCCAGTCGCCCTCGTTCACCGCGGTGAGCGCGCCGCCACCCGTGTGCATTCCACCGTTCGGCTTGTCGTGCTTGCTGTCCTTGTCGTGCTCCTTGCTGTAGGAAGAGTCACCGTTGTCCCAGTCGCCGTCGGCGGCGAGGGCGCCGGGGGCCGCGATCGCGAGAGCGGCTGTGGCCGTCGCGGTAGCGAGGAGCAGGCGGGCAGAGCGCATGGTCGAAGTCCTTCCGCCGCTGCCGGGACGCTGACGTGATGTCAGCTGATGGAACCCGGCCTCGACGTGATCCACCGTCAGTCAGTCCCGCCCGGCGCACCACTCGGGACGTCCACCCGACTGACCCGCACGGCGGTACCCGACCCACCGTCAGGTCATGCCTCCCGATCCGACGACACGCCCCTGACCAGGCATTTGATCGTCTGATCGGCAGTCACTTCCCGGCCTGCGCGCCGCCGTACGCACAACCCGATCGGCGGCGACACGACTGCCGCATCCCCGCTCCGTTCACTCCGCCCGGAGCGCCTCGATCACCTTCCCGAACGGCTCCATGTTCGGCTCCAGGACGGTGAAGTAGGTGAACCCGTATCGCTCCCGAGCCGCCCGCACCTGCCCGACGATCTCCTCCAGGGAGCCAGCCAGGACGAGCGGCAGCTCAAGGGCCTGATCCACGGTCAGCTGCGGCTGACGGGTCAGCAGGGGCCGCAGTGCGGCAGCGGGATCGTCGGTGATGGCGACCACCTGGACGAGCAGGTTCAGCTCGGCGGGCTTGGTCCGGCCGGCGGCCAGCCGGTGATAGGCCGTCACCCGCTCGTCCAGCTCGTCCGGCGTCAACGGCTCCAGCATTCCCGTCGTACTGCCTGGCACCGGCCGCGCCCCCGTGAACGCCGCGATGTCGGCGTGCTCGGCGGTGAGCCGCAGCATCCTGTCGCCGTTGGCGCCGATCAGCAGCGGCACCCGGGGCTTCTGGACCGTCTGAGGCTGGTGCTCGTCCGAGCCGAGCAGCCGGTCCAACTCCTCGACCGTGCGCCGCAGATGATCCACGCGCTCGCCCGGCGACCCGTACGCCAGGCCCGCCGTGTCGTGCTCCGCGCGTACGTATCCGGTGCCGAGCCCCAGTTCGAGGCGCCCGCCGGTCAGGGCATCCGTGGTGGCGACCTCGCGAGCCAGCAGGGCGGGATTCCAGAAACCGGCGTTCAGCACGAACGTGCCCAGACGAGGCCGCTCGGTAGCCCCGGCCGCCGCGACCAGCGCCGGAAAGGGCGCGACCATACCGAGATGATCGGGAACCAGGATCACGTCGTACCCAAGTTCCTCGGCCCGCCGACACTTGCCCCGCCACTCCTCGGCAGGCCCGGCCACCAACAGATTGACCCCAAACCGAAACGGCAACGCCATGAACTCTCCTCAAGGAAAGGGACGACTGGGCGGGAGGGAGGGGCCGCAGGCCCCCTCCCTCCCGCCCAGGGGCGCGGGGAACTGCGCGACCAGCCACAGCGAACCCGCACGGGCAACACCACCTGAGCCACCCCCGAGCCCCCGAGCCCCCCCAAGGTCCCGCCGCGCGCTACTCGTGCGCGATAGCCGCCAACACGTTCATCCGAGACGCCCGCAGCGCAGGCAGCAGCGCCGCCACGATCCCGACGACCGCCGAGCCGACCACCACCGCGACGATCGTGCCCCACGGAATCGCCAGCGCCTCCATGCCCTGCAAGGCCAGCACCCGCTGGATGCACACACCCCACACCAGCCCCAGCCCGAGTCCGAGCACCGCGCCGAACACGGCGATCACCACCGACTCCAGCCGGATCATCCGGCGCAGCTGCCGCCGGGACAGTCCGATGGCCCGCAGCAGCCCGATCTCGCGGGTGCGCTCCACGACCGACAGGGCGAGCGTGTTGACCACGCCGAGCACCGCGATGACGATCGCGAGCCCGAGGAGGGCGTACACGAGGTAGAGCAGGACCGCGATCTGGTTGCGGATCAGCTCCTTGTAGTCGGCCTGGTCACGCACCTTGACCTGCGGATACGGCTCGAGTGTCCGCTCCAGCGCCGGGCGCAGCTCGTCCGCGCTGGTGCCGTTCACGGCGTTGACGTACAGCGCGGACTCCTGGCCGCCGGGCACGTACTTCTCGGCGACGGCGATCCCGAAGTAGATCCCGCCCTGTGTGCCGAAGCCCTCGGCGCTCTCCTGGTCGGTGAGGGCGGCGACCTTCAGTTCGGTCCGTTCGCCGTCGGGGAACTCCACCGGCAGGACGGTGCCGAGGCTGACGTCGTGGTCCTTGGCGTAGTCGGCGGACATCGCCAGGTTGCCGTCCGCGAGCGCGGCGGCCGTGTCGCCCTGGACGTAGGTGACCTTGGCGACGTCGTCCAGCTGCGCGTCGTACCCGGCGGCCGTGGTTTCGAGGCGCTTGCCGTCCGGAGTGCTTACCGCGACCGGTACGAACCGCTGCCGCACGACGAGTCCGACACCGTCCGTGGCCCGCACCTTGTCGGCGACCTCCTGTGGGAACGGTACGAAGTTGTCGTTCTGCACGACGAAGTCGGCACCGAGCGTCTTGTCGATCTGCTGGTCGAAGGACTTGGTCATCGAGGCGCTGGCCACCGACATTCCGCCGACCAGGGCGAGGCCCACCATCAGCGCGGCGGCCGTGGCCCCCGTACGGCGGGGATTGCGCAGGGCGTTCCGCTGGCTCATCCGGCCGACAGGGCCGTAGATCACCGGGAACGCTCCACCGAGCACCCGGATGACCGGCCGGACGAGCAGCGGGCCCGCGATGACCGTGGCGATGAGGGTGAGGACGACTCCAAGTCCCAGCAGAGAAGCCGATGTCGATGTCTCGTTGGCCGTGGCGCAGCCCACGAGTGCGGCTGCCCCGAGGGCCCCGACGATCGCGCCGACCACCGCCCGTACCCGCAACGGCCGCCCCACGCCCGCGATTTCGGCGTCCGAGAGGGCGGCCATGGGGGAGACGACGGCTGCTCGCCTGGCCGGCAGATAGGCGGCCACGAAGGTGACCCCGAGGCCGACGGCATACGCCGACACGGGAGTTGCCCAACCCACCACCATGTCGGCCGACTTGAGGTTCATGCCGAAGGCGCTCATCAGCCGGATCAGCCCGGCCGCGAGGCCGATCCCGGCGGCGAGGCCGAGTGTCGAGCCGATCAGGCCGAGCAGGACCGCCTCCGTCAGCACGGACCGGCGCACCTGCCGCCGGTCGGCGCCGAGCGCCCGCAACAGGCCCAGTTCGCGGGTGCGTTGGGCGATCAGCATCGAGAACGTGTTGACGATCAGGAAGACCCCGACGAGCACGGCGATCCCGGCAAATCCCAGCATGACGTACTTGATCACGTCGAGGAATCCGCCGAGTTGCTCGGCGGCGGACTCGGCCTGCTCGGCGGCCGTCTCCAACTCGTAGTCGGTGGTACCGATCTGCTTCGCGATACGGGCCTTCAGCTCCGCGTCGCTCACCCCGCTCGCGGCGGTCACCGAGATGCTCGTGGCCCGGTCCGGCGAACCGAGCAGCATGGTCGGGGCGGTCCTGCTGTCCAGGAAGATCAGCGCCGCGCCCGGGTTGGTGGTGGTGAAGGTGGCGATGCCGACGATCTTCACCTTGAACGACCCGGGCTGCGCCTGGACGGTGAGCGTGTCGCCGATGCCCACGTCCTTGCTGTCGGCGGTGTCCGCGTCCAGCAGGGCCTCGCCGTCGCCCTCGGGCGCGTGGCCGGAGGTGAGTTCGACGGGGCTGCGGTCGGTGAGGTGCCAGTCGGTGGCGATGGTGGGGGCGCCCGAGGTCGGGGAGACCGACTCGTTGCGGTCGTCGACGACGGTGATGTTCTCGACCGATGCGTCCGCGTGGGCGTCCTCGACTCCGGCTACGCCCGCGACCTGCTTGGCCAGCGAGGCCGGCACGGTCAGGGCCTCGCCGGACGGCACCTGGGACGTGAAGTCCTCGCGCGGTGTCACCGTGATATCGGCGGAGGTGGAGGCGAAGAGCCGGTCGAAGGTACGGGTGACCGTGTCGGAGAAGATCAGGCTGCCCGCGACGAACGCCACGGACAGGACGATGGCCAGCGCGGAGAGCAGCAGTCGGCCCTTGTGCGCCAGGAAACTCCTGAGCGTTGCCTTCAGCACGGGGTGTCAGTCCTCGTCGGTGGGTTTGGTGAGGGACGTCTCGCCCGCCTCCGGGGCCTGGGACGGGCCGCCGGAGAACAGGCGCATGCGCTCCAGGACCGCCTCCGCCGTGGGCCGGGCCATCTCGTCCACGATCCGCCCGTCCGCGAGGAAGAGCACCAGGTCGGAGTGGGCGGCGGCCCCCGGATCATGGGTCACCATGACGACCGTCTGGCCGAGGTCGTCGACGGCCTCGCGCAGAAAGCCGAGGACTTCCAGACCGGCGCGCGAGTCGAGGTTGCCGGTCGGCTCGTCCGCGAAGATCAGCTCGGGCCGGGAGGCGAGCGCCCGGGCACAGGCCACGCGCTGCTGCTGCCCGCCGGACAACTGGGCCGGCCGGTGCTTCAGCCGGTCCCGCAGCCCCAGCGTGTCGATGACCTGGTCCAGCCACTTCTGGTCGGGTTTCTGGCCCGCGATGTCCATCGGCAGGGTGATGTTCTCGACGGCGTTCAGGGTCGGGATCAGATTGAACGACTGGAACATGAACCCGATCCGGTCCCGTCGCAGCCGGGTCAGATCGCGCTCCTTCAGCCCCGTGATCTCCGTGTCGCCGAGCCAGACCTGCCCCGCCGAGACGGTGTCGAGCCCCGCCAGACAGTGCATCAAGGTGGACTTTCCCGAGCCGGACGGTCCCATGACGGCGGTGAAGCGCCCGCGCGCGATGTCCACGTCGACCGAGTCGAGGGCGAGCACGGTCGTCTCGCCCGAGCCGTACGCCTTGGTCAGGGCGCGGGCCCGGGCCGCGGTCCCGTCCGCCTCCGCGTGCTCGGGGGCGTGCTCCGCAGCAGATGTGGACAAGGCTGCCTCCTTAGGTGGCTCTCCCGTGTTCCTTGTCCCCGCCGAGCGTAGTGTGACGAGGCGCACACCCGGTATCCCTTTTCACTCTTGGGCGGCCTTGCCGGTGCTAGCACTCTCGCGCTAGCTTCGAGGTATGGCGAAGACTCAGCTGAACGTCCGGGTCGACGAGGGCACCGCCCGGGCGGCACGCGAACAGGCCCTGGCCCGCGGGATGAGTGTCAACCGCTACATCGAGGAACTGGTCAAACAGGACACCGGTGAGGCGGGCCACACCTTCGTGGAGGCCGCCGCCGACTTCATGAAGCAGTACGAGAACGTCTTCGCCGAGGAATTCGGCACGGACCGCGAAGGCAAGCGCGAAGGTCGTCACTGACCCCTTGGACAACTTCGGCAACCTCAGGATCGACCTCGCCTGGCTCCTCATGATCGCGGAACGGAAGACGCCCGGAGACCCCCAGGTCTCCGACTGGGGCGCTCTGGTCGCCGCCGTCGCCCGCCACGAGGCCCAGATATTCGACGTCCCCGTCTACGACAACCCGCACGCCCGGGCCGCCGCCCTTCTCCAACTCCTGCTGCACGTGCCCGCGTTGGAGCGCTCCAACGCGCTCTTCGCCTCCGCGGTCGCCTACGCCTACCTCATCGCCAGCGGAGTCAAGGTCGTCACCTCGCCCGAGCAGGTGCGCGACCTGGCCCGTCTGGTGAAGAGCGGCAACGCCTCGGTGCACGACATCGCGCGCGAACTGCGCCAGTGGAGCCTATGAAGCCTTCGTCCCCGGCTCTGCCTCCTGCTGTACGGGACGCCAGGCGCTGCCCAGCACGCAGTACGAGGCGGGCAGCCGGGGCCCCTTCTCGGGCACCAACAGCTGCCGGTACGGGCCGAGTTCGAACCCGGCGTCCCGCAGCGCGGCCACCGGGTCCCGGGACACATGACAGCCGCCGGCGAGCGTGGGCCACACCGTGCGGTCGAGGGCGCGCTGGGCGAACCGCATAGCGGGCCCACCGCCGACGCCGTGCTCGAAGAACCGCACCTCGCCACCGGGCCGCAGCACCCGCCGTACCTCACCGAGCGTCCGGGACACGTCCCGGACGCCGCACAGCACCAGCGAGAGCACCACGGCGTCGAAGGCCTCGCCCTTCACCGGCAGCGCCTCCGCCACACCCGGTACGACGTCCACGGGCACCTCGGAGCGCAGAGCGGCCTCCACGGCCAACTTCCGCAGCAGGCGCTCGGGTTCGATCGCGACGACCTCCGAGACGGTGGCCGGGTAGTGGGCGAAGTTCAGCCCGTTTCCGGCGCCGATCTCGATCACCCGCCCGGACAGCCCGGCGAGCAGCCGCTCCCGTACGCCGCCCAGGCCCATACGGGTCTCGGCGGTCACACTGAACCGGGCGTAGTAACGGGCGAACAGCGGATGGTGCACGGGATCCCGTGGCACCTTGCCGGAGCCGGTGATGGTGGACCGTAGCGGCATGGGGACCTCCCGGGGAGGACTGGCCTTACCGTGATTGTCCCCCTTACGGGACCCGCGCACCCCTGCTGTCGCCGTGGAGCGGCGGGATCAGGCGACGAAGTCGCGAACCTGCTCGTAGACGCCGTAGTCGTTGTTCATCTCGTCGTGCGAGATGCAGCCGACCTCGACGTTCGTGGCGCCGCTCAGGATCGCGGTGGTGTCCGGGGTGAGGGCCTCGTCGCAGTTGGACCAGTAGCTGGCGTAGGCCACGCTGCCCGGTGTCTCGTCGCCCGAGTTCAGCGCGGTCAGGAATGAACTTCCCGTGTACATCTCGGCACACGAGGTGTACAGCCAGGAACACCAACTGGCCACCGTCGTCCCGTGGTTGGTGCCGGCGGTGGAGACGAAGTCGTCGACGTACGACGTTCCGCCGAGGTTCTTGAGGTAGTAGCGGGCGCTCAGCGCACCCATCGAGTGGACGACGAGGTCGACCTTCGAGGCGCCCGTCGCGGCCAGAACTCTCTGTACCTCGGTGGCCAGTTGCTGGGCCGTCGTGACGTTCGACTGGGACCACGAGTACGACCAGGCGTCCAGCTCGGAGGCCGTGTAGCCGTCGGCCTTGAAGTCGGCGACCCAGTCGTTCCAACTGCTCGACGAACTGCTGAGACCGTGCACGAAAACGACCGGATTGTGGGTTGCGGCCTGGGCGGGCGTCGCGGTGAGCGAGAGGGACAGAAGCATCGAGGACACGACAGCCGAGACGGCTGCCGTGATGCGTCGCGTGCGGCGCTGCATGGTGCCTCCAGATTCGGGCGGGGGTTGGCTGGAGTGTCGGGCCGGGTCTACGCGCGCCGCATCGGTGAAATCGCCGGTCTTTACGCACCTTGTAACTCGCCAGTAACGTGAGTTGTGTGGTGACCTCGGTGAATCCCCCGCCTCTGCCGCACATTTCGCCACCGCAGCTCACGGACGCGTGGCAGCAGCTCGGCCCCCCGCTCCCCGAAGGCGTCCGCGTGCGCGTCCTCTGTGCCGCGTACGGCGATCCGCGCGCCGCCGCCGAACTCGTACCGCTCCTCACCGAACGGCAGGCGGCCGGCCTCGACCCGCTCCCGGCGGAACCCGCCGCCCTCGCCCCCGAACTCCTGCGGGAGCACCGCCGGGAGATCCGCGCCCTGCCCGACGACACCCGGCTGCTGCTCCTGCTCGCGGCGGCCGACCAGCACCCGGTGCAGACCCACGCGTTCCTGCGCGCGATCGCCGCGGGCGGCCTCGACACCCGCGCCCTCGAGGCCGCCGAGACGGCCGGGATCGCGCTGCCTGGGCCGCGACCGTACGAAGCACCAGGTGGCCGAGGTCACGTCGCTGGGGCTCGTGCAGATGACCCGTAAGCGGGTCGGGCAGGGCCTCCT
>NZ_JBSFDA010000249.1:0-11244 GCF_053593675.1 Streptomyces sp. NPDC002156
TTCTTTTCGGCCCCCCCCCCCCCCCCCCACCTCCACCATCTTCCCACAACCTGGGCCCCCCCCCGCCCCGCCCCCCCCCCCCCCCCCCGCCCCTCTTCCGGGCGGCGAACTACTCCACGTCCCCGCCGGAATCCGTACCCGCACCGGCACCCGCCGCGAGCCCGCCGTTCTGTTCCGTCGGCTCCAGGTCGAACTCCCCGTCGCGCGCCCCGAGCACGAACGCCGTCCACTCCGCCTCCGTGTAACGGAGGACGGTGTCATGGTCCAGGGACGACCGCATGGCCACCGCGCCCTCGGGGAGATAGGCGATCTCGACCCGCTCCTCGTGCTCCTCGGTGCCGGGCGCGCTGTGCCACTCGACGCCCGAGATGTCGAGGGAGTACAGCTCGTCCCGCTCCCGCTCCTTGCGCGCCTTGACGTCCTCGTCCTGCGCGGCCGTGGTGTCCTGTGCGCCCTGTGCCTCCGCCATGGCGAAGCGACCCCTTCCCGACGTACGTGATACGACAACTACGATCTGTGTTCTCACCCTAGTGGCCGAGCCCGGGCATCCGGACTGTTTGCACACCGCGGTGAAGACGGCCGCTGCCTGCTGGTATCCTGGGCGACGGCCGTTTGTGTACGCACCCCCGGAGTCATTCACCCCGGAGGCCGCGCCCAGCGGATTCCCGGCCTCCCGAGTTACGGAAGCTCCCCTGAGAAGTGGACCAGGGGCACTCGGTGGCTACTACAAAGACTACGAGGAGTACGCGTGTCGCTCGACGCCGCAGTGAAGAAGCAGCTCATCTCTGAGTTCGGTACCAAGGAGGGCGACACCGGCTCCCCCGAGGTCCAGGTCGCGATGCTCTCGCGCCGTATCTCGGACCTGACCGAGCACCTCAAGACGCACAAGCACGACCACCACTCCCGTCGTGGTCTGCTGATCCTCGTCGGTCAGCGTCGCCGCCTTCTCCAGTACCTGGCCAAGAAGGACATCCAGCGCTTCCGTGCGCTGGTCGACCGCCTCGGCATCCGCCGCGGTGCGGCGGGCGCCAAGTAAGACGCTGTGAGAGGGAGCGGTTCCCACTTCTAGGGGGCCGCTCCCTTTGCCGTACGTGCGGAAACGTGCGGAGTGTCACTGCCTCTTTGTAGTGTGGTAGCACAACGCAATACGCAGGACACAAACGCAGGACGCAACGCAGGACACATACGAGGAGAAGTGCACCTCGCCGCCGCCGGTCCTCGGTAGTGGCCCCCGGGAACTGCGACCCCCGGGTGCTTCGATCGAAGACCGGCCCGCACTCAGAAGGCGCGCTTCTCCGACACCACGTCCCTCTGCCACACGGGCAGGACGGGACAAAAGACGAAAAAGTATCGGAGAAAACGCTAGTGGAGAACGAGACCCACTACGCCGAGGCCGTCATTGACAACGGTTCCTTCGGCACCCGCACCATCCGCTTCGAGACGGGCCGCCTGGCCAAGCAGGCCGCCGGCTCCGCCGTGGCGTACCTGGACGACGACACCATGGTGCTGTCGGCCACCACCGCCTCCAAGAACCCCAAGGACCAGCTCGACTTCTTCCCCCTCACGGTGGACGTCGAGGAGCGCATGTACGCGGCCGGGAAGATCCCCGGTTCCTTCTTCCGTCGTGAGGGCCGGCCCTCCGAGGACGCGATCCTCACCTGCCGCCTGATCGACCGCCCGCTGCGCCCGTCCTTCAAGAAGGGCCTGCGCAACGAGATCCAGGTCGTCGCCACGATCATGGCGCTCAACCCCGACCACCTGTACGACGTCGTGGCGATCAACGCCGCCTCCGCGTCCACGCAGCTGGCCGGTCTGCCCTTCTCCGGCCCGATCGGCGGCGTCCGCGTCGCGCTGATCAACGGCCAGTGGGTCGCGTTCCCGACGCACACCGAGCTCGAGGACGCCGTCTTCGACATGGTCGTCGCCGGTCGCGTCCTGGAGGACGGCGACGTCGCGATCATGATGGTCGAGGCCGAGGCCACAGAGAAGACCATCGCGCTGGTCGCGGGCGGCGCCGAGGCGCCGACCGAGGAGGTCGTCGCCGCCGGTCTGGACGCCGCGAAGCCCTTCATCAAGGTGCTCGTCAAGGCCCAGGCCGACCTCGCCGCCAAGGCCGCCAAGCCCACCGGCGAGTTCCCGGTCTTCCTCGACTACCAGGACGACGTCCTGGAGGCCCTCACGGCCGCCGTCAAGGACGAGCTGTCCCAGGCGCTCACCATCGCGGGCAAGCAGGACCGCGAGGCCGAGCTGGACCGCGTCAAGGGTCTCGCCGCCGAGAAGCTGCTCCCGCAGTTCGAGGGTCGCGAGAAGGAGATCAGCGCGGCCTACCGCTCGCTGACCAAGTCCCTGGTCCGTGAGCGCGTCATCAAGGACAAGGTCCGCATCGACGGCCGTGGCGTCACGGACATCCGTACGCTCGCCGCCGAGGTCGAGGCCATCCCGCGCGTGCACGGCTCGGCGCTGTTCGAGCGTGGCGAGACCCAGATCCTGGGCGTCACCACCCTCAACATGCTCCGCATGGAGCAGCAGCTCGACACCCTGTCGCCTGTGACGCGCAAGCGCTACATGCACAACTACAACTTCCCGCCGTACTCCGTCGGCGAGACCGGCCGCGTCGGCTCCCCGAAGCGCCGCGAGATCGGCCACGGCGCGCTCGCCGAGCGCGCGATCGTGCCGGTCCTCCCGACGCGCGAGGAGTTCCCCTACGCGATCCGTCAGGTGTCCGAGGCCCTCGGCTCCAACGGCTCGACGTCCATGGGCTCGGTCTGCGCCTCCACCATGTCGCTGCTGAACGCCGGTGTGCCGCTGAAGGCCCCCGTCGCCGGTATCGCCATGGGCCTGATCTCCCAGGAGATCAAGGGCGAGACGCACTACGTCGCCCTCACCGACATCCTCGGTGCGGAGGACGCCTTCGGCGACATGGACTTCAAGGTCGCCGGCACCAAGGAGTTCGTGACCGCCCTCCAGCTGGACACCAAGCTGGACGGCATCCCCGCCTCCGTCCTGGCCGCCGCTCTCAAGCAGGCCCGTGACGCCCGCCTCCACATCCTCGACGTGATGATGGAAGCGATCGACACGCCGGACGAGATGTCCCCGAACGCCCCGCGGATCATCACGGTCAAGATCCCCGTGGACAAGATCGGTGAGGTCATCGGCCCCAAGGGCAAGATGATCAACCAGATCCAGGAGGACACCGGCGCCGACATCACGATCGAGGACGACGGCACCATCTACATCGGTGCCGCGCAGGGCTCGCAGGCCGAGGCCGCTCGTGCAGTGATCAACGGCATCGCCAACCCGACCATGCCGGAGGTCGGCGAGCGCTACCTGGGTACGGTCGTGAAGACGACCACCTTCGGTGCGTTCGTGTCGCTGCTCCCGGGCAAGGACGGTCTGCTGCACATCTCGCAGATTCGCAAGCTCGCCGGCGGCAAGCGCGTGGAGAACGTCGAGGACGTCGTCGGCGTGGGCCAGAAGGTCCAGGTCGAGATCGCCGAGATCGACTCCCGCGGCAAGCTGTCCCTGATCCCCGTCATCGAGGGTGAAGAGAACGCCGAGGACGACAAGAAGGACGACGGCGACAAGTGACGTCGACCAGCCCCACGACGACGGCCCGCACCTCCTCGGAGGCGCGGGCCGTCGCCCGTACCCAAACCCTGATCAAGGGCACCAACGGCATCGGCACGGTCCGTAAGACCACCCTCCCCGGCGGCCTGCGCATCGTCACCGAAACGCTGCCCTCGGTCCGCTCCGCGACCTTCGGCATCTGGGCCCACGTCGGCTCCCGCGACGAGACGCCGACCCTGAACGGCGCCACGCACTACCTGGAGCACCTGCTCTTCAAGGGCACCACGCGCAGGTCGGCACTGGACATCTCCTCGGCGATCGACGCGGTCGGCGGCGAGATGAACGCGTTCACGGCGAAGGAGTACACGTGCTACTACGCGCGCGTGCTCGACACCGACCTCCCGCTCGCCATCGACGTCGTCTGCGACATGCTCACGGGCTCCCTGATCCTCGAAGAGGACGTCAACGTCGAACGCGGCGCCATCCTCGAAGAGATCGCGATGACGGAGGACGACCCGGGCGACTGCGTGCACGACCTGTTCGCGCACACCATGCTCGGCGACACCCCCCTCGGCCGCCCCGTCCTCGGCACGGTCGACACGGTCAACGCCCTCACCGCGGACCGCATCCGCCGCTTCTACAAGAAGCACTACGACCCGACCCACCTCGTCGTGGCGGCGGCCGGCAACATAGACCACAACAAGGTCGTACGCCAGGTTCGCGCCGCCTTCGAGAAGGCGGGCGCCCTCAAGCACCTCGACGCCACGCCGATCGCCCCGCGCGACGGCCGCCGCAGCCTCCGTACGAGCGGCCGCGTCGAACTGCTCGGCCGCAAGACCGAGCAGGCCCATGTCGTCCTCGGCATGCCGGGCCTGGCCCGCACGGACGAACGCCGCTGGGCACTGGGCGTGCTCAACACGGCCCTGGGCGGCGGCATGTCGTCCCGCCTCTTCCAGGAGGTCCGGGAGAAGCGGGGCCTCGCGTACAGCGTGTACTCGTACACGTCCGGTTTCGCCGACTGCGGCCTCTTCGGTGTGTACGCGGGCTGCCGGCCCTCGCAGGTCCACGACGTGCTGAAGATCTGCCGCGACGAACTCGACCACGTCGCCGAACACGGCCTCTCCGACGAGGAGATCGGCCGCGCCATCGGCCAGCTGCGCGGTTCGACGGTCCTCGGCCTGGAGGACACGGGCGCGCTGATGAACCGTATCGGCAAGAGCGAACTGTGCTGGGGCGACCAGATGTCCGTCGACGACATGCTGGCCCGGATCGCCGAGGTCACCCCGGACGCCGTCCGCGAGGTCGCCCGCGAGATCCTGGGACAGCGCCCGTCGCTGGCGGTCATCGGCCCGCTCAAGGACAAACAGGCCGCACGTCTGCACGAGGCCGTCGCCTGACGGCCGTACCCGTCCGACGTATCCGTCCGACCTCCGAGTCCATCCGGTAAGGAAGCAAGAACATGAGCAAGCTGCGCGTGGCGGTCCTCGGCGCCAACGGCCGTATCGGATCCGAGGCGGTACGGGCGGTCCAGGCCGCCGAGGACATGGAACTGGTCGCCGCCCTCAGCCGGGGCGACAAGCTGGAGACGCTCGCCGACACGGGCGCCCAGGTCGCGGTCGAACTGACCACCCCCGCCTCGGTGATGGGCAACCTCGACTTCTGTGTGCGCCACGGCATCCACGCGGTCGTCGGCACCACCGGCTGGACCGACGACCGCCTCGCGCAGCTCACCGGCTGGCTGGCCCAGTCCCCGGAGACGGGCGTGCTCATCGCGCCCAACTTCTCCATCGGGGCCGTACTGACCATGAAGTTCGCGCAGATCGCCGCGCCCTACTTCGAGTCGGTCGAGGTCATCGAGCTGCACCACCCGAACAAGGTGGACGCCCCGAGCGGTACCGCCGCGCGCACCGCCCAGCTCATCGCCGAGGCCCGGGCCAAGGCGGGCTCGGCTCCGCTGCCGGACGCCACCGTCACGGCCCTGGACGGCGCCCGGGGCGCGGACGTCGACGGGGTGCCCGTGCACTCCGTACGTCTGCGCGGCCTCCTGGCCCACCAGGAGGTCCTGCTGGGCGGCGAGGGCGAGACGCTGACCGTCCGGCACGACTCGCTGCACCACAGCAGCTTCATGCCGGGCATCCTGCTCGGCGCGCGCCGTGTCGTGGACACCCCCGGCCTCACCTTCGGCCTGGAAAACTTCCTCGACCTCGGCTGAGGATCGAGGACTGAGGAACATCATGCGCGCGAAGCTCTCCTACGCTCTCACGGCCGCCGTCCTGGTCTTCTACTTCGTTCTGGTCGGCAGCCGCGGGGTCATGCTCATACAGACCGGCACGCTCCTGACCGTCACCTTCGGCGTGGCGGTCCTGATCCTGCCGGTCATCGGCGTGTGGTTCCTCTGGAAGAACACGCAGTTCGTCCGGAACGCCAACCGTCTCGCCGCCGAGCTGGACGCCGAAGGCGGCCTGCCCGCCGACGAGTTGAGGCGCACCCCGAGCGGCCGGGTCGACCGCGACTCGGCCGACGAGGTCTTCGCCAGACGCAAGGCCGAGACGGAGTCGGCCCCCGACGACTGGCGCAACTGGTTCCGTCTCGCCGTCGCCTACCACGACGCCCGCGACACCCCCCGCGCCCGCAAGGCGATGCAGCGCGCCATCGCCCTGCACGACGGCAGGACACCGGCCCAGCAAGCCTGAAGACCCGCTTCCGGAACGAGGGCAGGGGCCCCCGCGCTCCAAAGGGGCGCGGGGCTGTATCAATGTGCGGCTCCGCCGCGCGGGCGCGACCAGCCACGACGGCGCCGCAGTGGACCACTCAGCCCCGCCCGAACTCCGCTGCCCATGCCTCGACGCTGTCCGCCGCCCGGTCGAACGCCGCCATACGCCCCAGGAAGTCGGCGTTGTGCGTGGTGAGCAGCGGCGCCAGATCGTCAGCGGCCCGATCCCGGCGTACGAGGACCAATGCCTGCCCCTGCACGGTGCGCGGCAGGCCCAGCCAGCGCACCGGCCGCTGCACCGTCCGTACGGCGACGACCTTCTCCCAGCGCGTCGTCCGCGTGGCGAGGAACCCCACCCGGCGCACCCCGCGCGCACTCACCCACACGCCGGTGCGCAGCAGCCGCAGTGCCGTGGCGATGACGCCCAGCGCGATGCCGAGACAGACCGCGCCGCCGGACACCTCGCCGGTGGCCGCGATGATGACCGCCGCGAACAGGACGTACGAGGCGAGCAGCAGCAGAAGCGCCGCCACGCCCACCCGCCAGGGGCCGGGCCGGTAGGGGCGACGCCAGCGGTCGCGGTCGTCGAACGGCAGCGCGACGCCGGCCGCGGCCTCGTCGGAGGCGCGGTCGGCCGTAAGGAAGGGCAGGGGCACGGCTGGTCCTCACTCAATTCCATGCTCGGGCTGTGCCCGGTGAGGTTATCGAGCCGGCTGCCCGGTCACCAGCCTCGGGGGTCCGAGGAGGGCCGGACCACGCCATTCGGCCGCAGCCCGACGGGCCCTCAACGGCTGTCGGCCGCCTGGGACTGCTGTGTCTGCCCGCCGGCCTGATCGACCGACAGCGCGGGCATCCCGAGGACCAGGGAGCCCACGAGCCCGGCGACGATGGTGAGCCCCAGGAGCCAGCGCCCGGCTATGTCACCGACGGACGCGCGCTCACGGGGCGGTGGAGCGACATTGCTGCGGAACTTGTCGGCTTCGGCGATGAAGGCGAACGGTACGGGCTCGCGCCGGCGCAACATGGGGGTACTTCTCCCTCGGGGATCGAACTCTGAGAATCGAACGATTCGCTGCTGTCTGTACAGACGAGCGAGCGCCCCAAATGGTGCCCGGTTTCACCAACTTAACTCTGTGACGATGGAGAACGTCCCGTTTGGCGGGCCGTAGAGTGGCGTCGCCGAATGACGAGATGGGAAGGACTCTCCGAACCGTGACGCCCACCCCCGACGACGAGTTCAAGATCGACCTGCGTAGCGATGTGACCGTCGAGCTGGTCAAACACAGCGCGTCGGACTCAGACGTGCTGTTCGCGGCCCGTGTGTCGACCGTCGGGGAGCAGTCCCTGGACGAGTTGAACAAGGATCCGGAGCGCTCGACGGGGCTGATCAACTACCTCATGCGAGACCGGCACGGCAGCCCGTTCGAGCACAACTCCATGACGTTCTTCATCAGCGCCCCGATCTTCGTCTTCCGCGAGTTCATGCGGCACCGGGTGGGATGGTCGTACAACGAGGAATCCGGGCGATACCGGGAGCTGCAGCCCGTGTTCTACGTGCCGGACACCTCGCGCAAGCTCGTCCAGCAGGGCCGGCCGGGCAAGTACGTCTTCGTCGAGGGCACCCCCGAGCAGCACGGAGTCGTCGAGCACGCCATGGAGGACGCGTACCGTCAGGCGTACCGGAACTACCAGCAGATGCTCGCGCAGGGCGTCGCCCGCGAGGTCGCCCGGGCGGTCCTCCCCGTCGGCCTGTTCTCGTCGATGTACGCGACCTGCAACGCGCGCTCCCTGATGCACTTCCTCGGCCTGCGCACACAGCACGAGCTGGCGAAGGTGCCGTCGTTCCCGCAGCGGGAGATCGAGATGGTCGGCGAGAAGATGGAGGCGGCGTGGGCCGGCCTCATGCCGCTGACCCACGCGGCCTTCAACAAGAACGGCAGGGTCGCGCCGTAGGGCAGACGCACGCGCGTGTTCTACCGCCGGGCACAGGTGTGCGGATCAGCCTCGCGAAGTGTCCGTATTGCGGTATTTCGAGAGGTTCATCTAGCCTGATCAAACGGACCCGGCACTGCTTGAACCCCCGAGCAGGCAGTGCCGGGCTCCGTATTTGTCCTGACTTTTCCCGCACCCCTAGGGCAGACCGCGCCCTGAGCAGCGAGTAGCGTGGTACCCATGGCTCCGACCTCCACTCCGCAGACCCCCTTCGGGAGGGTCCTCACCGCCATGGTCACGCCGTTCACGGCGGACGGCGCGCTCGACCTCGACGGCGCTCAGCGGCTCGCCACCCACCTGGTGGACGCAGGCAATGACGGCCTGGTCATCAACGGCACCACCGGCGAGTCCCCGACCACCAGCGACGCGGAGAAATCGGATCTCGTACGAGCCGTACTGGAGGCGGTCGGCGAGCGGGCCCACATCATCGCGGGCGTCGGCACGAACGACACCCACCACAGCATCGAACTGGCCCGCGCGGCGGAGAAGACCGGCGCACACGGCCTCCTGACCGTCACGCCGTACTACAACAAGCCCCCGCAGGAGGGCCTGTACCGGCACTTCACGGCTATTGCCGACGCCACCGAACTCCCGGTCATGCTGTACGACATCCCGGGCCGCAGCGGCGTCCCGATCAGCACCGAGACGATCGTCCGGCTCGCCGAGCACCCCCGGATCGTCGCCAACAAGGACGCCAAGGGCGACCTCGGCCGGGCCAGCTGGGCGATCGCCCGCTCCGGACTCGCCTGGTACTCGGGCGACGACATGCTGAACCTGCCGCTGCTCTCTGTGGGCGCGGTCGGCTTCGTGTCGGTCGTCGGCCACGTCGTCACACCGGAGCTGCGCACTCTGGTCGAGGCGTACGTCGCGGGCGACGTCCAGAAGGCCACCGAGATCCACCAGAAGCTGCTCCCGGT
Organism: Streptomyces sp. NPDC002156; assembly: GCF_053593675.1. Classification (NCBI taxonomy): domain Bacteria; kingdom Bacillati; phylum Actinomycetota; class Actinomycetes; order Kitasatosporales; family Streptomycetaceae; genus Streptomyces; species Streptomyces sp. NPDC002156. Next base: position 9,190 of record NZ_JBSFDA010000249.1, read on the forward strand.
CTTCACCGGCATGTTCCGCACCCAGGGCGTCATGACCACCAAGGCCGCGCTCGCCCTCCAGGGCCTGCCCGCCGGACCCCTGCGCGCTCCGATGGTCGAGCTGTCGGCCGACGAGATCGCGCAGCTCAAGATCGATCTTGCCGCCGGCGGGGTACAGCTCTGACATCAGACTTCACAACTGAATACGCGGGACAACTGTGTCCGCAGTCCACATCCAACAACTGCTTTTGCACGAACGTCATGCGCGCCACGTGCCTTACCGGTACGTGGCGCGTGTGGTGAGGAGAGTCTTTTGAGTCATCCGCATCCTGAACTCGGCGCCCCGCCGAAGCTCCCGAAGGGCGGCCTCCGGGTCACCCCGCTGGGCGGCCTCGGTGAGATCGGCCGCAACATGACCGTCTTCGAGTACGGCGGACGCCTGCTCATCGTCGACTGCGGCGTCCTCTTCCCCGAGGAGGAGCAGCCCGGAATCGACCTGATCCTGCCGGACTTCACGTCCATCAGGGACCGCCTCGACGACATCGAGGGCATCGTCCTCACGCATGGCCACGAGGACCACATCGGCGCCGTCCCCTACCTCCTGCGGGAGAAGCCGGACATCCCGCTGATCGGCTCCAAGCTGACCCTCGCCTTCATCGAGGCGAAGCTCCAGGAGCACCGGATCCGTCCGTACACCCTTGAGGTGACGGAGGGGAACCGCGAGCGCATCGGCCCCTTCGACTGCGAGTTCATCGCGGTCAACCACTCCATTCCGGACGCCCTCGCGGTCGCCATCCGCACCCCTGCGGGCATGGTGGTCCACACGGGCGACTTCAAGATGGACCAGCTCCCGCTGGACGGCCGCCTCACGGACCTGCACGCGTTCGCACGGCTGAGCGAAGAGGGCATCGACCTTCTCCTCTCCGACTCGACGAACGCGGAGGTCCCGGGCTTCGTCCCGCCCGAGCGCGACATCTCGAACGTGCTGCGCCAGGTCTTCGCGGGCGCCAGCAAGCGGGTCATCGTGGCGAGCTTCGCGAGCCACATCCACCGCATCCAGCAGATCCTGGACGCGGCCCACGAGTACGGCCGCAGGGTCGCCTTCGTCGGCCGCTCGATGGTCCGCAACATGGGCATCGCCCGGGACCTGGGCTATCTGAAGGTCCCCCCGGGCCTGGTGGTGGACGTCAAGACCCTCGACGACCTCCCGGACCACGAGGTCGTGCTGGTCTGTACGGGTTCGCAGGGCGAGCCGATGGCAGCGCTGTCCCGCATGGCCAACAGGGACCACCAGATCCGTATCGTCCAGGGCGACACGGTGATCCTGGCCTCGTCGCTGATCCCCGGTAACGAGAACTCGGTGTACCGCGTGATCAACGGCCTGACCCGCTGGGGCGCGAAGGTCGTCCACAAGGGCAACGCCAAGGTGCACGTCTCCGGCCACGCCTCGGCCGGCGAGCTCCTGTACTTCTACAACATCTGCAAGCCGCGCAACCTGATGCCGGTCCACGGCGAATGGCGCCACCTGCGGGCCAACGCCGAGCTGGGCGCCATGACGGGCGTCCCGCATGACCGGATCGTCATCGCCGAGGACGGTGTGGTCGTCGACCTCATCGAGGGCAAGGCGAAGATCTCCGGCAAGGTCCAGGCCGGGTACGTGTACGTCGACGGACTCTCGGTCGGCGATGTCGGCGAACCCACCCTGAAGGACCGCAGGATCCTCGGCGACGAGGGCATCATCTCGGTCTTCGTGGTGATGGACTCGTCCACGGGCAAGATCACGGGCGGCCCGCACATCCAGGCCCGCGGCTCGGGCATCGACGACTCGGCCTTCACCGACGTCGTCCCGAGGATCGCCGAGGTGCTGGAGCGCTCGGCACAGGACGGCGTGGTGGAGCCCCACCAGATGCAGCAGCTCATCCGCCGCACGCTGGGCAAATGGGTGTCGGACAACTACCGTCGGCGCCCGATGATCCTCCCGGTCGTCGTGGAGGTCTGACGGGTACGGAGGGCGTCTGAGCAGCCCTTCCTGCGCGTGAACTCGGAGCGGGGCTCCTCGATTTGCATCGAGGAGCC
>NZ_JBSFDA010000250.1:0-10978 GCF_053593675.1 Streptomyces sp. NPDC002156
GTTCCCCGCGCCCCTGAAAGGCGGGGGCTTCGCCCCTCGACTTTCGGCCCGCAGGGCCGGGTCTTTTGCTTTTAGGGGCGCGGGGAACTGCGCGACCAGCCCCCACCGGACCCGCACCCGACACCGAACCCAAAAAAACACCCGGGCCCGCAGGAGGCGAACACCTGCGGGCCCGGGGTCACATCACACGCGGCTCAAGGCCAGCGCCAGCGTCACGCGGCCTTCGGCGCGTTGACGTCCGCCGGAAGAGCCTTCTGCGCGACCTCGACGAGCGCGGCGAACGCACCCGCGTCGTTGACGGCCAGCTCGGCCAGGATCTTGCGGTCCACCTCGATGTTCGCGGCGTTCAGACCCTGGATGAAGCGGTTGTACGTGATGCCGTTGGCGCGGGCAGCGGCGTTGATGCGCTGGATCCACAGCCGACGGAAGTCACCCTTGCGCTTCTTGCGGTCGTTGTAGTTGTAGACCAGCGAGTGGGTGACCTGCTCCTTGGCCTTGCGGTACAGACGCGAACGCTGACCGCGGTAGCCGGAGGCGGCTTCGAGGATCGCCCGGCGCTTCTTGTGGGCGTTTACTGCCCGCTTGACGCGTGCCACTTTTTAACTCCTTGTAGCGGGGCCGTGGTTGTTGTCACACAGCCCGGATTTCGACAGGGTCCCGGTCTCTGGACGTACGTACGGCGCGCGGGCGCCGGTACGTCACTTGCCGAGAAGCTTCTTGATCTTCTTGGCGTCGCCCGGGGCCATCTCGGCGTTGCCGGTGAGGCGACGCGTCAGACGGGACGACTTGTGCTCGAGCAGGTGGCGCTTGCCGGCGCGCTCGCGGAGCACCTTGCCGGAGCCGGTGATCTTGAAGCGCTTGCTGGCACCGCTGTGCGACTTGTTCTTCGGCATAGCGCCGTTCTCTCCTCGTCAGTGGCGTTCCGGTGCCCGGTCGTGAAACCGGGCACGGTGGAACGTCATATGTATGGGTTGGCATCCCAGGGCGTGAGCCCCGGGATCAGACCTCGGCGGATGCCTCGGACTGAGCCTCGACGGTCTCGGCGGTGGCGGCGTCATCGACGATGTCCTCGTCGACCTCGTCGCTCTCCGCGGCGTTCTGCGACTTGCCCGGGTTGGCCTTCGCTTCCGCCTTGCGCGCCGCCTGGGCCTCACGGGCCTCGGCCATCGCCTCGGTCTTCTTCTTGTGCGGACCGAGAACCATGATCATGTTCCGGCCGTCCTGCTTCGGGTTCGACTCGATGAACCCGAGGTCCTCGACGTCCGACGCGAGCCGCTGCAGCAGTCGGTAGCCCAGCTCGGGCCGGGACTGCTCGCGACCACGGAACATGATCGTGATCTTGACCTTGTCGCCCTGCTTGAGGAACCGGACGACGTGACCCTTTTTGGTGTCGTAGTCGTGCGGATCGATCTTCGGCCGGAGCTTCATTTCCTTGATGACCGTGTGCGCCTGGTTCTTGCGCGCCTCACGGGCCTTCATGGCCGACTCGTACTTGAACTTCCCGTAGTCCATGAGCTTGCAGACCGGCGGGCGAGCGCTCGCCGCCACCTCGACCAGGTCGAGGTCGTACTCCTGCGCAAGCTCCAGGGCCTTGGCAAGCGGAACAATCCCGACCTGCTCGCCGCTGGGACCGACAAGTCGCACTTCGGGAACGCGAATCCGGTCGTTGATGCGGGGCTCGGTGCTGATGGATCCTCCTCGGTAGCACCACACGGCGGTCTGGCGGACAGCCGCGTATGTCTCTGATGACGTTGGGACCAACCACCGGGGCATATGAAAAATGCCCCGACGGGACACAGGCGGGGCTCCAAAGGAATACCGGAGCACCGCCGCGGTCAACCGCGGGGCGCACATCGGGCGACTCCATCGTCCGTACGGAACGATGGTGGCCGCCTGACCGGGTGACCCGCCGTCCGCGAGGACAGCCGGGTGGGAGATCGGAGCCTCCACTTGTGGGCCGGGCACGCAAGTGTCCAGCCGGTCGTTACAAAAGGTTAGCAGCTTCGGCCAGGAAGGGCTAACTGAGGCGAACTAAGGCCAACTGCGGCTGCCTCCGGACCGGGGCCTATCGTGTGGGCCATGAGTGAGACCCCTCCCCAGAGTCCCCAGAGCGCCGACTTCGACGCCATGACCCGCGACATCGCCGAGGTTCCGGCGGTCGAGGTGATCGTCACGGTCGCCGTGAACCTGATGAGCGCCGCCGCCGTGAAGCTCGGGCTGACCGACGAGGGCGACAAGTACAAGGACCTGGACGAGGCCCGCAAGCTGGTGCACGCCCTCGCCGGTCTGCTCGACGCGTCCGCGACGGAGATCAGCTCCTTCCACGCGGCCCCGCTGCGCGACGGCCTGAAGTCGCTCCAGCTGGCCTTCCGCGAGGCGTCCCTCGTCCCGGACGAACCGGGCCAGGGCCCCGGCGAGAAGTACACGGGCCCGATCTACGGCTAGGCCGCACGGCAGGCACGTACGCGGCAGGAACGTACGGGTCAGGAACGTACACGTCAGGGACGTACGTAAAGGGGCTCGCCGGGAGGCACCACCCCGGCCGGCAGCAGTGCCAGGTCGAGGCCGCGCACCAGGCGGGCCCTGAGCGTCTCGTCGGCGGCGAGGCGTCCGGCGACCGCGCGGGCGGCGTCGGCCGGGGGTGCGGCCGGGTCCAGCACGAGCGCGAGGGTGCCGTCGGCCTGTCCGGGGCCCAGGTGGGCGCGGACCACGGCGGGCTCGGCGGCCACGGCGGCCCGTACCGCGTCGACCACGGCGGGATCGGCGAGCGGATCGGCGGTCGTACGCCCCTCGGCGAGCGCGCGCAGCGCGGGTCCGGTCAGCTCGTAGGGCACGGGACCGGCCAGGTCGAGCACGATCGTGTCCGCCTTCTCGTGCACGGCGGCCTGGATGGCCTGGTGCAGGGGTACGGCGACGGGGCGGGCGGCCGGGTCCCAGCGGGCCAACGAGTCGGTGGACGTGAAGGCGGGCAGGGCGGTCCGGTCGCCGGCCTTCAGGGTCGGTACGGCCATGTCGCTGGTCTTCTCGTGGCGCAGCCCGTTCTCGTCCTCCTCGACCTCCCCGAGCACGGCGACGACGGGGACGAGCAGCCGGGCGCCCTTGAGCGCGGCCAGCACCGGTCCGACGGCGGCGCGGTCCTCGGCCCAGGCGGCCAGCGCGGCGCTCAGCCGGGGGTCGGCGGTGCCGTCGTCGTCGGGGAAGCCGGAGTCGGGAATGTTCTTGTTCGCCACGGTGACCGACCCTATCGGGGGATCGCTCCTGGGCTTTCGCCGCCCCGGAAACCCGCCGTTCACGGGATTCACGGGATTCTCAGTCAGAGCTGACACACATCTAACATTCGCCTAATCCACCGCACAGTCAGGGCCGCCAGCATCGCGGCATGGCCTCTGAGACAGCTCCCCGGCGCCGGTCGCTCGTCCACATCGTGCTCGCCGCCGCGGTCGTCATGGGCGGTACGGGGGTGGGTACCGCGTATGTGAAGGCACAGGCGCACACGGGCCGCGTATCGTCGGCGTCGCCGGCCTCTCCCTCTCCGTCTCCCTCCCCCTCCGCGTCGGCGTCGAGTTCGGCTTCGGTGAGCGAGGAGGCGTCGGTGGAACCCCAGGCGGAGCCCACGGTGGACCCGGACACGCTGCTGTCCGAGGCGATGAAGCGGGTGACGGCCGCGGCCGAGGACGGGGCCGAGGTGTCCGTGGCCGTGCTCGACGTCGAGTCGGGCGCCAGCGCCACGTACGGGGACGGGGCCTTCGACACCGCGAGCATCGTCAAGGTGGACATCCTGGCGACGCTGCTGCTCCGGGCGCAGGACGAGAAGCGGGGTCTCACGGCGCAGGAGAAGCGGTACGCCACCGCGATGATCGAGGTCAGCGACAACGCCTCGGCGTCGGCGCTGTGGACGGCGATCGGGAAGGCGGCGGGGCTCGCCGCCGCCAACAAGCGCTTCGGACTGACGGACACCGAGGGCGGTACCGGCATGCTGTGGGGCCTGACCCAGACCACGGCGGCCGATCAACTCACCCTGCTCCGGCAGGTGTTCGCGGAGGACGGGGAGTCGTCGCAGCTGAGCGAGGCGAACCGGACGTATCTCCAGGGCCTGATGGGGTCCATAGCGGTGGACCAGGACTGGGGGGTGTCGGCGGCGGCCGACGGAGGTACCGCGGGTGCCCGATTCGCCCTGAAGAACGGGTGGTTGCCGCGTACGGCGACCGGGCTGTGGGACATCAACAGCGTCGGGCGGGTGACGGCGGCGGACGGGCGGGAGTTCCTGGTCGCGGTGGTGTCGAACGGCAACACGACGAAGGCGAAGGGGATTTCGCTGGTGGAGTCGGCGGCGCGGGCGGCGGTGTCGGTGTTCGAGAGCACGGACGCGGGGGCGACGACGGCCACGAAGTCCGGTACCACTACCGGGTCCTGACGGACCGTCAGGTCACCGGCGGAAGTCGTCGTCGTACGAGTCGTGGGCGGGCTGGACGACCGTCCTGCGACGACCACGCCACAGCAGGACCGCCGCGATCAGGAGCAGGGCGCCGAGGCCGCCCGCGACGGGGCCCGCCCAGCCGGCGGAGTCGTCCTTCTCGGGGGCCGCGTCGGGGCCCGTACCGAAGTACTCCTTGCCGTACTCGGCCGACTTGAGTTGTTCCGGCTTGAGTTTGCCCGCCGCCTTGATGGCCGCCGCGGGGTCGATGAAGCCGTAGCCACGGGAGTCGTCCCGGCCGCCGTCGGGCGAGTTGCGCGCGGTGTCCTCCAGGAGCTTCTTGATCTGCGCCGGGGTCAGTCCGGGGTGGGCGGCCTTGATGAGGGCGACGGCGCCGGAGACGAAGGCGGCGGCGGCGCTCGTGCCCCAGCCCTCGTAGTAGCGCTCGTCGGGGGCGGCGATCACGACGTCGACGCCGGGAGCGCTGACCGTGGCGTACCAGCGGCGGGTGGAGAAGAAGGCGCGGGTGCCGTACTTGTCGACGGCGGTCGCGGCGATCACGCCGGGGTAGGCGGCCGGGTAGGAGATGTGGTCGCCCTTGTCGCCGCCGTTGCCTGCCGAGGCGACGACGACGGCGCCCTTCTCCAGGGCGTACTGGACTGCCTCGTCCTCGGCGGGTTCGGGGTGGGCGGACTTGGAGTCGTCGCCGAGGGAGAGGTTGATGACGTCGGCGCCCTGGTCGGTGGCCCAGCGGATGCCTTCGGCGAGGGCGTTGCCGCGGGTGTTGCGGGCCTTGCCGCGGGCCGAGTCGTCGTCTTCGAGGATGACGCGGACGGGGAGGATCTTCGCCTCGGGTGCGATGCCCATGACGCCGTCGTCGTTGTCGTAGCCATGGCCGTGACCGGCGATGATGCCGGCCATGGCGGTGCCGTGCTTGGCCCAGGCCTCGTCGCCGTTGCTCGCCCCGAAGCCGACCATGTCCTTGCCGGCGAGGACGTTGCCGACCAGGTCGGGGTGGTCCGCCTCGACGCCGGTGTCGAGGACGGCGACCGTGATGCCCTTGCCCTTGGTCGTACGCCAGGCCTCCTGCGTGTGCATGGCGTCGAGGGCCCATTGCTGGGCCCGGATGCCGTCGGCGTACGCGCTGGTGGCGGGCAGGAGGCTCAGGGAGCCGGCCAGGAGAAGGACGAGGAGCCCGCTGCGGGCGGTGCGGGTCCGGATCATGACTGCTGCTTCGCTGCCGAGCCGACGGTCTTGCGCAGGGCCCGTTCCACGCGGTCGGCCAGGCCCTTCGCCTCGTGGCCGAGGCCCGCCTGGGCGGGGGCGGTGGTGGCGCCGGTGACCATGGCCGCCTCGGCGGCCTGCGGGGAGTCGACCTTCCGACCATCGGCCCAGCCGGAGACGGCGTACGTGACGACGGGGGCGTCGGTGAGGACGGAGATGGTCCAGGAGGCGCGCTGGGCATCCGTGAAGCCGGCGGCGAGGGTGTTCTTCGCGGCGTAGGGCCGGGGCATCAGGTCGGCCCGCTGATCGAGCTTCTCGTTGCTGAAGCGGGTGCGCAGGGCGCGCATCGCGGTGGCGTCGGCCTTGGTGAAGAGGAGGCCGACGGTGGTGACGTAACTCTGGGTCTCGTCGGTGTAGGTGGCGCGCAGGAGGCGCTGGCAGCCGACGGGAGCGAGGGCCTTGAGCAGCAGCGGGTCGAAGGCGCCGGCGCAGCCGGTGTCGGGGGCGACGGCGATCCGCGTCCAGGTCCGGTCGGCGCCGCCGGGACCGGCCCCGTCGCCGTCAATGGTGGGCGGAAACAGCTCGTCCACGGGAACGCTGTGCCAGAGACCGGCGGCGGCGGTGAACGCGGTACGCGCACCGGCGTCCCCCGACCCGTCCCCGGTGAGCCAACTCCCGGTCAGCGCACCGCCAATGAGCCCAAGCCCGACCACGGCACAGACTGCAGCGAGCAACACCCGCCCGCTGAAGGAGCGGTGTCGCACCCCGATCCCGTACACATCAGGCTGGGCAAGCGACACAACAGGCCGCCCGGATCCGACACCACCGGCGTCACCGCCGTAGGGGGCGTTCCAGGAGAGCGCGGGATCGGGCATGCCGGGGGCGGGGCGCGGGGGTTCGGCGGGGACCGGGGGCATCTCGACGCCGGAGCCCTGGACCGGCTCGGACACGGACGAGTACGGCCGACCTGCCGGGGCGGAGGGCGCGCCAGCCGGGGGCATCTCGGCAGTGCCGCGCCGACTGCTCGACGCCTGAGACGGTTCGGACACGGGCGCGTTCGGCAGGTACGGCCGACCAGCCGGGGCAGAGGGCGCACTCGCCGAGGGCATCTCGGCAGTGCCGGAACGACCGCCCGACGCCTGAGGCCGGTCAGCCACGGGCGCGTTCGGGAGATAGGGGCGACCGACCGGGGCGGAAGGCGCACCAGCCGAGGCACTCTCGGCGGCGCCCGGACGACCGGCCGCCGCCTGAGTCCGGTCGGCCACGGCCGGGTCCGAGCCGGACGGGCGGCCGACCGGGCCGGAGGACGCATTCGCCGAGGGCGTCTCGGCGGTGCCGGAACGACCGCCCGACGCCTGAGGCGGACCGGCCACAGGCGAATCCGAGAGATACGGCCGACCGGCCGGGGCGGAAGGCGCACCAGCCGGGGCGTTCTCGGCACTGCCGGAACCGTTGCCCGACGCGTGCGCGGACGGGTCCGCGAGGTACGGCCGGCCCACCGGGGCCGAGGGCCCGCTTGTCGGGCGCAGGGGATCAGCGGGCGCGGAAGAGTCGGTTGCGGGCCCGCCCGTGGGGTACGGGCGGCTGGCCGGGGCCGAAGGCCTGCTTGTCGAGCGCGCGGGATCAGCGGGCGCCTGAGAGTCCGTTGCGGACCCACCCGTGGAGTACGAGCGACCGACCGAGGCCGAAGGCCTGCTTGTCGGACGCGCGGGATCAGCGGGCGCCTGAGAGTCCGTTGCGGACCCACCCGTGGAGTACGAGCGGCTGGCCGGGGCCGAAGGCCCGCTTGTCGAGCGCGCGGGATCAGCGGGCGCCGGAGGATCGGCCACGGGCCCGCCCGTGAGGTACGGGCGGCCCACCGGGGCCGAAGGCGCGCTCGCCGGGCGCGGGGGATCGGCGGGCGCCGGAGGCATCTCGGTGGTGCCCGGACGGCTGCCCGACGTCTGAGGCCGGTCGAACGGGTCCGAGAGGTACGGGCGGGTACCCGGGGCGAAGGGCCGGTCCGGGGTGCGGGGGCCTGCCTGGGGTACGTCTGTGGAGCGCGGCTGAGGGCCTGTGCCGGGGCGGCCGTTGGGGTTGAGGGGCGTCTCGCCGGTGCGCGGCTGGTCGGTCGGCCGGGGAGGGGCGGTCGGCGGGACCTTGCGGAGGCGCCGGGTCGTCTCCGACTCGGTCTCGGTGAGGGCGGTCGGGCGCCAGGGTGCCACGGGCGGCTGGTGGGTCGGGCGCGGCGGCAGGTCGGGCCGGGGGCGCGGCGCAGCCGGGGTACGGCCGAGGGGCGGCGCGTCCGGGAGCCGGGCCGAGGAGGGCGGCGGCGGGGGCGGGGTTATGGGGTCGGTGCCCTCGCGGGAGGGGGCACGCAGGTGCGGGAAGCGGGGCGGGGCCCAGTCCTGGGTGGCGTCCGACGTCGTCGGCGGAGCAGGGGCGTCCGGTGCGCCGGGGGCTCTCGTCGTGCTGGGCGCAGCCGTACGAGGGGCCGCCGCGCCGGGAGCGGTCGTACGAGAAGTCGCCGAACCCGAAGGCTCCGAGCCCGAGAACACCGAGCCGGAAGACGCCCGGCCCGAGGGCACCGAGCCGGAAGCCGTACCGGGCGGCCGTGTGCCGTTCTCGGCTCCCGGGCGAGGGTCTGACGGGGCCGACGACACACCGGGCGCACCAGCGGCGCCGGGCGTACGCCCAGACGTCGTGGTCGTCGCGTCGTCGGTCGCGCGGGGCCAGTCGGTCGTGCTGCCCGCGCCGGGCAAGTCAGCCGTGGCACCCACGCCAGGCCAGTCACCCGCACTGCCCCCACCGGGCCGATCGCCCGTGGTACCCGCGCCGTTCCGGCCGGCCGTCGGCCCGTCCGCCGGCGTCCGCGGTCCGGGTGGACGGCGCGTGTCGTCCGGCGTGGGCCTCGTGGCTTCGGTGGGCTCGGACGGTGTGGTGTCCGTGGCCGGTGGAGTGGTCGGGCGTGGAGGGATGGAGGCGCGGCGCGCTTCCGTGCTCATGCCACCCCCCGTTTCCTCGTACCGACGGCAGGGCCGGCGGAGTCCGTGCGGCGCGGGACGCGGCCGTCCCGGGCACGCATACCCGCGCGGGCGTGCCGCCATCCGGGCGCGTACCTCCGCGCGCGGTGGCTCCTCCCTGCGTGAAGCGTCACTCTACGGGTTGCCCCCCGCCGAGCGGGAACCAGTCCGCGGCACCGTGGCTTCTGCCCGGATCGTCCCCTTACCCTGCGGTAATCGTGTCTGGCAGGCTTCGTTCATGACTGCCCGAGCCGCTGACCGGGCCCGTTACGACCGGGCCACCGCCCACCTCGACGCACCGCTCGCGATCGTCGATCTGGAGGCCTTCGACGCCAACGCAGACGACCTCGTGCGCAGGGCCGCGGGCAAGCCGATCCGGGTGGCCGGCAAGTCCGTGCGCTGCCGGGCCCTGCTCGAACGCGTGCTGGCCCGGGAGGGCTTCGCGGGCATCATGTCGTTCACCCTCGGTGAGTCCCTCTGGCTCGCTCGGTCGGGCTTCGACGACGTCCTGCTCGCCTATCCGTCGGCGGACCGCAAAGCCTTCGCCGAGCTGGCCTCCGATCCGAAACTCGCCGCCGCCGTCACCGTCATGGTCGACGATCCGGCCCAGCTCGGGTTCATCGACGACGCCCGGGGCGGCGGGCGCGAAGTCGTGCGTGTCTGCCTGGAGTTGGACACCTCGCTGCAGTTGTTCCGGGGGCGGGTGCGCGTCGGGGCGCGACGGTCGCCGTTGCGCTCCCCCGGGCAACTCGCCGAGCTGGCCCGGGAGATCGCCCGGCGGCCCGGGTTCAGGCTCGTGGGGATCATGGCGTACGAGGGGCACATCGCCGGAGTCGGTGACGCGGTCCCGGGGCGGCCGGTGCGGTCGCGGGCGATCCGGCTGATGCAGGCCACGGCCCGGCGCGAACTCGTCGAGCGGCGCGCGGCGGTCGTGCGCGCGGTGCGGGCCGTCGTACCGGATCTGGAGTTCGTCAACGGCGGCGGCACGGGCAGCGTGCAGACCACGGCCGCCGAGGACGCCGTCACCGAGATCGCCGCCGGGTCCGGGCTCTACGTACCGCGGCTCTTCGACAACTACACGTCGTTCAGGGGCCGTCCAGCCGCGCTGTTCGCCCTGCCCGTCGTGCGCCGGCCGGGCGTCGGGGTCATCACGGTGCTGGGCGGCGGCTGTCCGGCCTCCGGCGCCGCGGGTGCGGACCGGCTGCCGGTGCCGTATCTGCCGGAGGGGCTCCGGTACGACGCCCAGGAGGGCCCGGGTGAGGTGCAGACGCCGTTGCTCGGCTCGCCCGCCGACGATCTGCTCGTCGGCGACAAGGTGTGGTTCCGGCACGCGAAGGCCGGTGAGCTGTGCGAGCGGTTCGAGGTGCTGCGTCTGGTCGCGGGCGACACGGTGACGGCGACTGTCCCGACGTACCGGGGCGAGGGCCACACCTTCCTGTAGCGCACCGGAACACGTCCGCTCAGTTCGACGGGCCGATGCTGCTGCCCACTCCCCCGCCGGTGTCCGCGTCGCCGATCGGCCGGATGCCCTTGGTGATCCGGTCCAGGTCGGTCAGTGGCGGCCCGTCCGGGCCCGCGTCGACGGCGAACCGGACGATGACCGGTGCCCCCGTACCGACGCTGGACGGGAAGGCGAGCGACTGGACGTAACCGCCGGGCCCGGCCTCGGTGGTGACCCGCCAGCGGACGAAGTACCCGGCGCGGCCCGCGACGGCGACCGTGCCCGAGCCGACGATCCGGTGCCCCGTGATCCCGCCGAAGGGCCGGCTGCCGATGCGGTCGCGGTCGTACGCGTCGTCGGCCGCGTCCGCGATGTCCGCCCTGGCCAGGGCCTCGGGTGAGGTCTCGGCGTTCTCGGTGACCGTGCGCGAGACGACCCGGCCGTGGTGGCAGACCCCGGGGTCGCGCGGGCAGTCGTAGGTGCCGTCGGTGGTCATGACGACGTCGTCCTCGGTGACGAACTCGGGCCTGACCCAGCCGTCGAGGAGGGGGAAGGTGATGCCGTTCAGCTCGTCGGCCACGAGGGTGGGGTCGTCGACGGGGGGTGAGGGTGATGTGGCGGCTGGGGGCTGGGTGTCCGCGACGGTCGGGCCCGTACTCGTACTCGTGCTCACCGTCGTACCCGTGTCCTCGCCGCCGCTCAGGACGAGCGCGCCCGCGACGATCGCCGCAACCAGGACCCCTGCCGCCACCGCGAGGATGGTCGCCTTGGCCCGGCCCACGCCCCCGCCGCAGCCCGGCGGCCCTTGTCCAGGGTGTGCATCTGGGCGCCGCGGACACCGACATGATGGCGGGACGCGACGTTCCCATGATCGACCCGACCGACGTCGCCCGGGCC
>NZ_JBSFDA010000251.1:0-10830 GCF_053593675.1 Streptomyces sp. NPDC002156
GGGGGGGGGGGGGGGGGGGGTGGGGGGGGGGGGGGGGGGGGGGGGCCGGCGGGGGTGGCGCGGGGGGTACACCCCCCGGGGGGCGGCCCGGGGGGCCCGGCGGCTGCGCAAGGTCAGCCGCCGGACGGTCGGGTGAGCACCTGGGCGCTCAGATCATGGCTTCGACGGTGATGGGCAGCTCGCGGACGCGGCGGCCGGTGGCGTTGAAGACCGCGTTGGCGATGGCGGGCGCCACGCCGATGTAGACGATCTCGCCGAGTCCCTTGACGCCGATGGGGTCGGCCTCCAGGTCCTGGCCACCGTCGAGGAAGATCCCGCGCAGTTCTGGGATGTCGGCGTTGACGGGGACGAGGTAGTTGGCGAGGTCGGCGTTGACGATCCGGCCGTCGCGGTGGTCGGTCGACGTGTGCTCCAGCAGTGCCGCGCCGATGCCGCCCACCATGCCGCCCAGCGCCTGGCTGTCGGCGAGCTTGGGGCTGATGATGCGGCCCGCGTCGAAGACACCCAGCATCCGCCGCACCCGTACCAGGCCGAGGCGGGCATCGACGGCGACCTCGGCGAAGATCGCGCCGTAGGTGTACATGGAGTGCCGGGACTCGCTGGGGGTCCAGGAGCCGAGGACTTCGAGGTGGGTGCGGTTGTTGCGGGCCAGAAGCTGCCGGTAGGTCTCTCCGCGCGCGGGGTCGTTGCCCAGGTGCAGGCGTCCGGCGCGGACCACGATGTCGTCGGCGTCGGCGCCGTACAGCGGCGAGTCCCTGTCCTCGACGGCCAGTTTGATCGCCTGCAGACGTACCTTGTCGCAGCCGTCCTGGACGGCGGAGCCGACGTTGATCATGGTCTGTGAGCCACCGTGCGGCGGTGCCACCGGCATGGTGGAGTCGCCGAGCTGGAAGGTCACGTTGCGCATGGTCAGGCCGAGGGCGTCCGCGGCGACCTGGCTCTGGGAGGTGTAGGTGCCCGGTCCCATGTCGCTGGTCGCGGACTGGACCAGGGCGGTGCCGTCGGCGTTCAGCCTGACCCGGGCCTGGGCCCCGCTCCGCAGGACGTCGTAGGTGCCGACGGCCATGCCGGTGCCGATCAGCCAGTCGCCGTCACGGGTGGAGCGCGGACGGGGATCGCGCCGGTCCCAGCCGAACTCGCGGGCGCCGACGGTGTAGCACTCGCGCAGCCGTCGGGTGGAGAACGGCAGTTGGCTGGACGGGTCCTCCTCCGGTTCGTTGCGCCGGCGCAGCTCGATGGGGTCGATGCCCAGCTCGTGGGCGAGTTCGTCCATCGCCGACTCGAGGGCGAAGGCGGCGGTGGCGAAACCGGGACCGCGCATCCACACCGGCGTGTTCACGTCCAGCGCCACGGTCCGGTAGTCCTGGCGGACGTTGGGTGCCTTGTAAACCATCTGCCCGGCGTGCAGGACGCCCTCGGTGAAGTTCTCGTACGACGAGGTCTCGGCCTTGAGGTGCTGCACCATGGCGCTCACCCGGCCGCGCCGGTCGCTGCCCAGGCGCACCCGGTACTCGTACGAGGGCCGGTAGCCCACGCCGAAGTACAGCTGCCTGCGGGAGAGCACGAGCTTGACCGGGCGGCCCGTCTTGCGGGCGGCGAGGGCCGTGATGGCGATGTGTGGCCAGGCGCGCATCGCGTTGCCGAACGAGCCGCCGACGAACGGCGCGATGATGCGCACCGAGTCGATCGGGACGCCGAACTGCGCGGCGACGTCCTTCTGCATACCGATGGGCCACTGGGTCTTGTCCCACAGGGTGAGCTTGTCGCCGTCCCAGCGGGCGATGGTGGCGTGCGGCTCCATCGCGTTGTGATGGGCGCGAGCCTGCTGGTAGGTCGCATCTACTTGTACGGCGGCGGATGCGAACGCCTTGTCCGCGTCACCCCGCGCGTAGGCGACGGGCTCGCCGGCCGGCGCGGAGGCCATGTCGGTCGACGACTGCGCGGCGTCGTAGCGGACCTTCACCAGCTCCGCCGCGTGCTGGGCGGCCTCCAGCGTGGTGGCGACCACGACGGCGACCGGCTGACCCCGGAAGAGGACCTTGTCGTCCTGGAAGACCCGCAGCTGTTTGTTGCCCGGCGGATCGTACGTATCCGGATTGCCGCGATAGGCCAGTTTGGGTGCGTTGAGGTGGCTGATCACCTTGATGACGCCGCGCTGGGCGAGGGCGGCACGGGTGTCGATGCCGGTGATGCGGCCGCGGCCGATGGTGCTGTCGACGATGACGGCGTGGACGACGCCGTCGATGTCGTGTTCGGCGGCGTACGTCGCCTTCCCGGTCACCTTCAGCCGGCCGTCCACGCGGGACAACGGCGCTCCGACGGCCGATTGGGGCTGCGGGCTCACTTGGTACCTCCTACGATGCGCAGCTGGCGTTCCACGGTGCGCTTCAGCAACTCGACCTTGAAGCGGTTGTGGTCGAGGGGGCGGGCACCGTCCGCCGCGTGCTTCGCGGCCTCGGCCCACAAGGACTGCGAGGGCCGCTCGCCGATGAGGTACTTCTCGACTGCGGGAAGCTTCCAGGGCACGGTGCCGACGCCGCCGGCGGCGATCTTCGCCTCCCGGATCGCCCCGCCGCGTACGTGCAGTGCGACGGCCGCAGAGGTCAGGGCGAACTCGTACGACTGCCGGTCACGCACCTTCAGATAGCCCGACTTCAGCGGGCGGGGCAGGGCGGGGATCTCCACCGCGGTGATCAACTCGCCCTTCCTGAGGGACTGTTCGCGGTTCGGGGTGCTGCCGGGCCGGAGCAGGAAGTCGGCGAACGGAACAGTGCGTTCCCCGTCCGGGCCCAGCAGGTGCACGTCGGCATCCAGCGCCGCGAAAGCCACCGCGACATCGGAGGGATGGGTGGCCACACAGTCGTCGGAGGTGCCCAGGATCGCGTGGGTGCGGTTGACACCCTCCCGTGCCGCACAACCCGAGCCCGGCTCACGCTTGTTGCAGGACGCTGTCACATCACGGAAGTACGTACAGCGGGTGCGCTGCATGATGTTGCCGCCGATGGTGGCCATGTTGCGCAGCTGGGCGGAGGCGCTGAGTTCCAGCGCCTGCGAGATCATGGGGTAGAGGGTGCGGACCTTGGGGTGGGCGGCGGCCTCGGCCATCCGCACCAGCGCGCCGATCCGCAGCCCGCCGCGCTCGGTGACAGTGACCTCGTGCAACGGCAGAGCGCTGATGTCGACCAGCGTCTCGGGTCGTTCGACGGTCTCACGCATCAGGTCGACCAGGGTGGTGCCCCCGGCGATGTAACGCCCGCCGAGGCGACCGGCGTTGAGCGCTTCGCGGGTGTTGGAGACCTTGGTGAAGGAGAAGGGATACATGGAGACCGGGCCTCATTTCCTGTGGGCGGTCTGCTCGACCGCGCGCACGATCTTCACGTAGCAGCCGCATCGGCAGATGTTGCCGCTCATCCACTCCCGGACCTCGTCCGCCGATCCGGTGTGGCCCTCCTGGATGCAGCCGACGCCGGACATGATCTGACCTGGGGTGCAGTAGCCGCACTGGAAGGCGTCCTGCTCGATGAACGCCTCTTGCAGCGGGTGCAGTTCGCCGTCCTCGCCACCCGGAGCGAGGCCTTCGATGGTGGTGACCTCGGCGCCCTCCAGGCGCACGGCCAGCGTCAGGCAGGAGTTGACCCGCTGCCCGTCGACCAGGACCGTGCAGGCTCCGCAGGCACCGGCGTTGCAGCCCTTCTTGGTGCCGGGCAGTTCCAGGTTTTCGCGCACCAGGTCCAGCAGTGAGGTTCGGTTGTCGACCGTGACGGTGTGCCGCTTGCCGTTGACGGTCAGCGACACACGACCGCTGGGCGGCGCCTCGGCCCCGACGGCCTCCTGGGCGCCGAGCAGTGGGCTTGCGATCAGGCCGCCGGCCACGACAGCACCGCCGACCACGGTGGTCGTCGCGATAAACGTGCGCCGGGAGGGATCTGAGGAGGATTCGGCGGGGGGAGGAACAGCTGACTCGGTGAGTTCAGTGGACATGCGTACGCTTTCGCTCGGCGGAAGGTCAATTGCCTTGCTCGTCGGGGTGCCGGGAGGCAGTACCGCGTCGTCATCGCCGGTGTGAATCCGGCGGTGTTTGTCAGTCTTGATGAAGGACGCGGCGCAGGGTTTCGGAGAATTCACCCAGCTCGCCGCGGTGCGCGTGGCTGGTCATGCCCGCCAGTTTGCCATCACTTGGCACAGGTGTGGGGGGTAGAGTTTTCTGCCTGGATGCCGGACTCCCAGGATGGAATCCTGCGCCTTCTACGGTTGGACGCGCCGGTTGAAATGTCGGAAATAGGGTCGCTGCGTGAACGGCTTGCCGGACATATCCGTCGAACGGGCCGGATTGTCTTTCGGCTTCTTTCGTATCGGGACTGGTGCTATGGAATCGGGGATATGTGAGCCCGCCAGAGCGGATCCGCTTTCAGGGGTGGGTTTGCGTTCAGTCCAGGAATGTCGAAGTCAGGTGACAGGCGAGAGTGTTTGGATTGCCGTCACCGCCGAACTCGTGCCTCGGGGAATCCCGTGCTTCGTATGACTGGAGCACCCAGGTAGAAAACTCTCCCTCCCAGGTGGCGGGCGTTCGGTGTCAAGCTATTGACCGCGCCGCGTCCTGCTCATCCCTGGGATCGCGACGAATGCTCCAAGGAAAGGGCCCTGTTCGGCCGTGATCATCATCTACATGCTCGTCAGACTCGCCGTACTGGTGGCGTTCGGAGCCCTCCATTGGTACGCGTGGCGTCGTCTCGTACGCGACACGACCCGCCCGGGCTCGCTCCAGCGGCGTGCGGGAACCGTCGTCTTCGTGGCCGGGCCTCTGCTGACGGGCGGCGCCTTGGCGGCCGAGAACCCATGGGTCCCGTTCTGGCTTGAGCAGTTCCTGTCCTGGCCCGGATTCCTGTGGATGGTCCTGTTCCTGTACTTGCTGCTCGCACTGCTGGTGGGCGAGGCCGTCCGGCCCCTGCTGCGACGGTGGCTCGCGCGACGGGACGCTGAAACAGCCGGGCCGGAGACGGCACATCCCTCCGTGCGGTCCGTTGCCGGACCACCCGGGGAGCCCGGGGAACGGCGGAACGAAGACCCAGTCGTCGTCGGCCGGCCCCCATCTCCGACGGTGGAACCCGGCGTGCCCGGAGCCGCACGGGACATTCCGGAGGCCGTTGCCGTGGCCGAGCATCCGCATGCTCTGGAGCCCGGGCTCTCGTCGAACAGGCCCACGGGTCCGTCCCGCCGGCTCTTCGTCTCCCGCGTCGTGGGCGGCGCCGCGGCGGCCGTCTCCGTCGGCACGGTCGGCTACGGGACCTACGGAGTGCTCCGTGGCCCCAAGGCGAAGCGCCTCACCATCCCCCTGGCCAAACTGCCCCGCAGCGCGCACGGGTTCCGGATCGCCGTCGTCAGCGATATCCACCTCGGCCCGGTTCTGGGCCGTGGATTCGCCCAGCGGGTCGTCGACACGATCAACGCGACGCAGCCAGACCTGATCGCCGTTGTGGGCGACCTCGTGGACGGCAGCGTCGAGGACCTCGGTCCGGCCGTCGAGCCACTTGCCCAGCTCCGGGCGCGCCACGGGGCGTACTTCGTGACCGGCAACCACGAATACTTCTCCGGCTACGCCGAGCAGTGGGTCGACAAGGTGCGCGACTTGGGACTGAACTCACTGGAGAACGCACGCACGGAGATGCCCGGCTTCGACCTGGCGGGTGTCAACGACATCCGCGGTGAGAGCGAGGGGCAGGGCCCCGACTTCGCCAAGGCCCTTGGCGACCGTGACCGCTCCCGCGCAGCGGTCCTCCTGGCTCACCAACCGATCGTCATCCACGACGCCGTGCGCCACGGCGTCGATCTCCAGCTCTCCGGCCACACCCATGGTGGCCAGCTGTGGCCCGGCAACTTCATCGCCGAGCTGGCGAACCCGACGGTCGCCGGTCTCGAACGCTACGGAGACACCCAGCTGTACGCGAGCCGCGGCGCCGGCGCCTGGGGCCCGCCGGTCCGCGTGGGCGCCCCGTCCGACATCACCGTGGTCGAACTGGCCTCGGAATGAACCGGACGTTCGGCGACGGCGTTGTCGGACAGGGCCGCCTCGATGATCCGGTCGACGCCCTGGGGTGCGTACGCGCGGATCGCCGCCGCCGGGTCCTCCTGGTCGAGGGCGATGGCGTGGGAGACGACGGCCGGGTCGACACGGTCGAGGTCCGAGCTGCGGCGGACGGTGGCGAGCACGATGGCCCCGCCCCAGCAGGCGAGTTGGGCGGCCAGCGAGCGGACGCCGCCGAGGACGCCATGCACGAGGACGAGCTTCCCGTCGACGGGGCCGTCTGCGAAGACGGTTCGGTGGGCGGTGCTCCCGGGGATGCCGAGGCTCGCGCCGAGTTCGTAGCTGAGGTGGTCGGGCAGGGGGACTGCCTGGTGGTCGGGCAGTTCGCCGACGTGCAGGACGTCGGCCGCGGTGCCCTGTTCGTCGTACCAGGACGCAAGCACGGGCGGGTACCTCCGGGCCGGTCAGCTCGCGGGCGGCTCCTCGCCGAGGGCCTCGCGCAGCCAGGCACGTTCGGCCGTACTGACGGCGCGGGCGGTGAGCAGCATGCCGCGCCGGTAGGGATCGGCGACCTCCTCGGCGCGCAGGGGCAGGTCGCCGTCGTAGAAGAAGCTCGCCGGCTCTTCCAGGAACTCCAGCCGCCTGCGAAGCACCGCGTGCTGCTCGGCCAGGTCGGGCAACTGCGAGAGGAAGGCCAGGACGGTGAAGAAGCGGGTGAAGTCGGTGATCTCGTGGTCGGCGGGCTCGCGCAGGCGTTTGCGCAGCTCGATGTGCCCGGCCTCGGTCAGGCTCAGTACATACCTCGCGGCACCCGCAGCCGGGTCGGCATTCCGCTCCAGCAGGCCCGCCTTGGCGAGACGGTTGATCGCCGGGTACAGGCTGCCGTCACTGACCGGCCGTGTGTAGCCGGTCAGCTGGGCGACACGGCGGCGCAGTGTGTGTCCCGGCAGGGGGCCCTCCGCGAGGAAGCCCAGGATCGCTAGCTCCAGCATGCGTCCATCATCACATACATACATCGAAACGATGCCTACATCGTTTCGATGTTACGGTTGCCGAAGTCCGCTTCACTGTCGAGGCCTGCTTCCGCTCCCATCCCCACGCCGACTGGCCAGTCCCCGGGCCCGGCAGATCTCCCGCGAGTGGCGATATGAAACCTCCCCGCATCCCTGGTGCCCCCGTCGGTCCGACAGCACCCCACCCGTCACATGACCGAGGGAAAACGACCATGACCAAAACACAGTCCCGACAGTCCTTTGTCACCTCTGCCGACGGCACGAGGATCGCCGTCACCGTCACCGGCCAGGGACGTCCGCTCGTGATCTCCCCCGGCGCGCTGAACGCAGCCCAGGACTGGCAGCTCCTGGCCGATGCCCTCGCTCCGCACCTGACCATTCACGCGGTCGACCGCCGCGGCCACGGCGCCAGTGGAGACAGCCTGGATCACAGCCTCGAACGCGAACAGGAGGACATCGCCGCCGTCCTGGACCTCGCGGGCCCCGACGCTGTCCTGCTGGGTCACTCCTACGGTGGCATCGTGACGCTGGGCCTGGCATTGCAGCGGCCTCCCGCCGCTTTCATCCTCTACGAGCCCCCGGTACCGCTGCATGGTCCAGTCGGAGGCGAGGCCATCGCGCCCTTCGAAGAGGCCGTGGCGGAAGGCGACCTGGAGCATGCTCTTGCCTTCGGTACGCGGAACTTCCTTCGGATGCCGGAGGAGGCGATCGAGGCGTTCCGGCACAGCCCTGTGTGGGCCACCCGGGCGTCCATGACGCCCACCTGGGCGCGCGAAGTCCGGGCCATCGACGCCTTCGGCGACGACCTCGACCGGTTCGCCCGCCTCACCATGCCTACGCTCCTCGTCACTGGGGAGTTCAGCCCGCCTGTTCTCCTCGACATCTCCCAGCGCCTTCAGGAAGCCCTGCCGAACAGCCGTCTGGCCCAGATCCCCGGTCATGCGCACGAGGCATACCTGACCGCTCCCGAAACGCTGGCCGAGGAGATCCTTTCCTTCGTTGCCGGCCTCAGCGCATGACCAGCCTGGAGTGTGCGAGCAGGGCGCAGTGGAACGTGGCGTTCGGGCTGACGATCAGAGTCTGCTTTGCTTCGACGATGTCGAGGGACAGCTGAGGCAGCGTGATGTCCAAGCGCAGCGTCAGACCTGGACCGGGCTGGGCCGTGGCCGGTTGGTAGTTCGTCAAGGTGATCGACGCCGCGTGCAGCACGAGCACCTTGGTGCGTCCGGTGGGAGTCTCCTCGCCCAGGATCCCCAAGTGAACCGATGGAAGCGGTCCAGGGGTGGACGCATCTCAGCT
This sequence comes from Streptomyces sp. NPDC002156, assembly GCF_053593675.1. Taxonomy (NCBI): domain Bacteria; kingdom Bacillati; phylum Actinomycetota; class Actinomycetes; order Kitasatosporales; family Streptomycetaceae; genus Streptomyces; species Streptomyces sp. NPDC002156. The sequence goes on from NZ_JBSFDA010000251.1 coordinate 8,335, forward strand.
CTGAGTCCGTGGGCGCAGGCTGTCCCGTGCGGTTGCCGGTCACGGTTCCGGCCGGGGCACCAGGTTCTGGCCGCGAACCACGTCGGCGTTCCTCGCAATTTCCAGTGAGGGAAGAATTCCTGGTCAGGGCCGGAGTATCCAGGCAGAAAACTCTCCCCCTCAGCCGCCCTCTCGCAACCGCAATTCCCCGATAGCCTGATCGTTCATTCGGGTCGGAGAGGGTTACTGGCCTGTGGCTGGAGCCCGCCACACCGTCGCAGGTGTAGTCCCCGGGCGACGAGGGAGGGGCCCACGTGCTCATCGACACCTACGGCCGAGCGGCCACCGACCTGAGGGTCTCGCTGACCGACAGGTGCAACCTGCGGTGCACGTACTGCATGCCCGAGGAGGGACTGCAGTGGCTGGCCAAGCCTGACCTCCTCACGGACGACGAGATCGTCCGCCTGATCGGCATTGCGGTCACCTCCCTCGGTGTCCAGGAAGTCCGCTTCACCGGCGGTGAGCCCCTGCTGCGCCCCGGCCTCGTCGGCATGGTCGAGCGCGTCGCCGCCCTGGAGTCGCGCCCCCAGCTGTCCCTCACCACCAACGGGATAGGCCTCAAGCGCACAGCAGCGGCCTTGAAGGCGGCCGGCCTGCACCGGGTGAACGTGTCCCTCGACACCCTCCGCCCGGATGTCTTCAAGACCCTCACTCGCCGGGACCGCCACAAGGACGTCATGGAGGGCCTGCACGCTGCCCGCGAGGCGGACCTGACACCGGTCAAGGTCAACTCGGTCCTGATGCCGGGGCTGAACGAGGACGAGGCCCCCGACCTTCTGGCCTGGGCGGTGGAGCATGACTACGAGTTGCGCTTCATCGAGCAGATGCCCCTGGACGCCCAGCACGGCTGGAAGCGCGAAGGCATGGTCACCGCGGGCGACATCCTCGCCTCCCTGCGCACCCGCTTCCAGCTCACGCCGGAGGGCTCCGACGAGCGTGGCTCCGCCCCGGCCGAACGCTGGATCGTCGACGGCGGCCCGTACCGCGTGGGAGTGATCGCCTCGGTCACCCGCCCGTTCTGTGCGGCCTGCGACCGTACGCGGCTGACGGCCGACGGCCAAATACGCACCTGCCTGTTCGCCCGCGAGGAGACCGACCTGCGCGCCGCGCTCCGCTCCGACGCCCCCGACGAGGAGATCGCCCGCATCTGGCGGCTCGCGATGTGGGGCAAGAAGGCGGGCGCGGGCCTGGACGACCCGACGTTTGTCCAGCCGGACCGGCCGATGTCCGCGATCGGCGGATGAGCGTTCTCGGGGATGTCGAGGGCGCGCAGATGTCGGCGCACAGCTTCGCGGAGCGATGACCAAACCGCGCCGGAAGCCCAAGAAGGCCTGGGCCTGTCGGGCAGGCCGCGAACGCGTCACGCGCCGATCGCCGAGCAGCGGGACACCGTCGAGGTGTCGCCGCGCCATCTGCCCGAACTCTCGGTTCGATGCCGGTTCGCGGGAATTCCAGAGGTATGCCGAGCCGACCTGGACAGACTGGGCGTGGCGACGTTCTACGGGAGAGTACTTGGGGGGCCGCTCTAACAAGCCCCGACCCATTCCTCGACCCCGTCCGAGAACTTCTGACGCTTCCAGATGGGCACCTCGTGCTTGAGGTCGTCGATCAGCTGCCGACAGGCTTCGAATGCCTCTGCCCGATGGGGACAGGAAACCGCGACAATCACGGCCAGGTCGCCAACGGTCAGATCACCGACGCGATGCACCGCGGCCAGTGCGCGAATCGGGTGGTTCGCGACGACCTTCTCGGCGACGCGGCGCAGTTCGGCGGCTGCGGTCGGGTGGCACGAATAGCTCAAGGCGTCCACGTCCGCACCCCCGTCATGGTTGCGTACCGTGCCGACGAACAGTGCCGTGCCACCGGCCGCGTCGTCGCCGACCGCCCGGAACACCTCGTCCAGCAGAAGCGGTGTGTCCCGGATCTCGAGCAGCCGGATGGGATCTGGATGCGCCCGCTCGCCAGGGTGTTCATGGACACCCTTGGTTGTCACGGCATTCATGCTGTCCCACATCCCCTGACCAGTTCATCAAAGCGGGTCCCGTCATCGGCACCCCAGTTCTCTTGACTTTCGGCCCGGCATCCGGCAATGCGGCCCGGCGGCTTGAAACACCAGCCGCCCGTAACCATGCCATCGGAAAGACCGCCGTGGGAGGCAGACTTTTCTACCTGGCTGGAACTCTCTCCGGATGCAATTCTCCTTTCACGGCCCACCGGCAGGGCACGAAACAGGCAGGCCGACGAAGGCCGCACGGGCTGCACTCGGGAGAGCGCTTGGACGGTTCCGCCTCCCGGAGAGCGCACGGTTGAAGAACTGCCGTACTCGCTCTCGTCGCGCTGCGCAGAGAGTCCCGCTCCAGCATATGCACCTCGGCGATCCGGCGCCGCCCGGCCCGGTCGCGGGCGAGATGCAGGACCACCGACAGCGCGGCCGCCAACTGGCTGTGCAGCGCGGCC
>NZ_JBSFDA010000252.1:0-10747 GCF_053593675.1 Streptomyces sp. NPDC002156
GCTCAAGAACGGCCTGCTCACGGTGGTTCTGGAGCAGAAGATCGTGGACGCGCTCCAGGAGCTGACGGAGAACGACCCACAGGCCCGTTCAGGGCCGTAGCGGGGGTTCGGGGGCGGCAGCCCCCGAGGGATGGGAACGGGTAAGGGCGGCGGGGGCGAGCCTCACACCACCTCAGCCACAGCCCCCTTGGCCACCCCCGAACGCGCCCCCTCATCCCCCTTCTCAGGCCCCGCCCCCTTCAACGGAACCTCCTTCACGAACACCGCCGCCACCAGCGCCGCGACCGCCACCACAGCCCCCAGCAAGAACGCCGAGTGCGTCCCGGAAGACACCGCGTACTGGTACGCCTCCCGCGCCGCCGCCGGCAACTTCGCCAGGCTCGCCGCATCCAGCTGAGCCGACTGCTCGGTCACCTTGGACCCCAGCGCCCCAGCCCGCTCGGTCATCACTTCCTGGACGCGGCTGTTGAACAGCGCCCCCATGATCGCGACTCCGAACGACGCCCCGAGCGTCCGGAACAGCGTGGCCCCGGAGGACGCGACACCCATGTCCTTCATCTCGACGCTGTTCTGCGCGACCAGCATGGTGATCTGCATCAGGCAGCCCATACCGGCACCGACGATCGCCATGTACACACCGGACGTCACCCGCGAGGTCCCGGTGTCCATCTGCGCGAGCAGGAACAGCCCCACGATCATCAGCACACTGCCGACCACCGGGAACACCTTGTACCTGCCACTGCTCGTGGTCACCCGCCCGGCGATCATCGACACGACCATCATCGCGCCGAGCATCGGAAGCAGCAGCAGCCCCGAGTTGGTCGCGGACGCACCCTGCACGGACTGCTGGTACAGCGGCAGGAACAGCACCGCCCCGAACATCACGAACCCGGTGACGAAGCCGATGACCGACATCAGCGAGAAGTTCCGGCTGCGGAATATGTGCAGCGGCATGATCGGCTCGGCGGCCTTGGTCTGCCAGAACACGAACCCGACGAGCGAGGCGACGCCGATCCCGATCAGCTCCATGATCCTGGCGGAGCCCCACGCGTACTCCGTACCGCCCCACGTCGTGACCAGCACGATCGCGGTGATGCCGACCGTCAGCAGCGCCGCGCCGGGATAGTCGATCCGCGTCTGCGCCCGCTTCTTCGGCAGGTGCAGCACCGCGCTGATGGCGACGAGCGCGACCACACCCAGCGGCAGGTTGATGTAGAACGACCAGCGCCAGCCCAGGTGGTCCGTCAGCGCCCCGCCGACCAGCGGTCCGCCGATCATGGCGAGCGCCATCACGCCGGCCATCATGCCCTGGTACTTGCCGCGCTCACGCGGCGGAATCAGGTCCCCGATGATCGCCATGACGCCGACCATCAGGCCACCGGCGCCGAGCCCCTGGACGGCCCGGAAGCCGATCAGCTGCCCCATGTCCTGGGCCATGCCGCTGAGCGCCGACCCGATCAGGAAGAGCACGATCGACGTCATGAAGACGCCCTTGCGCCCGTACATGTCACCGAGCTTGCCCCAGATCGGGGTGGAGGCGGCGGTCGCGAGCGTGTAGGCGGTCACGACCCACGACAGGTGTTCGAGCCCGCCCAGTTCACCGACGATCGTCGGCATCGCCGTACCGATGATCATGTTGTCCAGCATCGCGAGCATCATCGCGATCATGAGCGCGAGCAGCACCACCCGCACACTCCGCGGCTGCTTGCCCTGCTCACCCTGCCCGTCGACCCCGTCCGGCCGGTCCCCTACTACCTGTGCGTCCGCCATCGTCTCCGCCCCACTCCCCCACGTACTACTGCTACTCCTACTTACTTGCCGACCGGCAAGTTGACTACACTGGGGAAGCTAGACCTCTAACTAGCCGGGCGTCAAGTAAGTTTTGTCCCAAGGGCGCCCACCAGGGCATTCAGAAGCAGGAGTACGAGCAATGGACCGCACCAAGCAGCGCCGCCGCGGGGACACCCGCCAGCGCATCCAGGACGTGGCGCTCGAACTCTTCGCCGAACAGGGCTACGAGAAGACCTCGCTGCGGGAGATCGCCGAGCGCCTCGACGTCACGAAGGCGGCGCTCTACTACCACTTCAAGACCAAGGAAGAGATCATCGTCAGCCTGTTCGAGGACCTGACGAAGCCGATCGAGGACCTGATCGAGTGGGGCAGGCAGCAGCCGCACAGCCTCGACACCAAGCAGGAGATCATCCGCCGCTACAGCGAGGCGCTCGGCGAGGCGGCACCGCTCTTCCGCTTCATGCAGGAGAACCAGGCGACGGTACGGGATCTGAGCATCGGCGACACGTTCAAGACGCGGATGCTCGGTATGCGGGAGATCATCATCGACCCGGACGCCGCCCTGGTCGACCAGGTCCGCTGCATCAGCGCGATGTTCACGCTGCACGCCGGGATGTTCGTCCTCCAGGACCTCGCGGGCGACGCGGACGAGAAGCGCAAGGCGGTCCTGGAGGTGGCGATCGGCCTGGTCACCCAGGCCCACGAGGGCACGGAGCAGCCGTAGATCACGGCCACCGAGGCCTCCGTCAGACAGTCACGCCCTTGGCCCGCAGAAACGCCACCGGGTCCACGGCGGAGCCGTAGTTCGCGGTCGTACGGATCTCGAAGTGCAGGTGCGGGCCGCTGGAGTTGCCCGTGTTGCCCGACAGGGCGATGCGCTGCCCGGTGGCCACGACCTGGCCGACCTTCACGTTGATCTTCGACAGATGGGCGTACTGCGAGTACGTGCCGTTGCCGTGCTTGATCACGATGGCGTTGCCGTACGCCGACCCGTCACCGGCGCCGTTGCCGCCGGCCTTGACGACGGTGCCACCGTGCGCGGCGAAGACCTTCGTACCGCTCGGCACGGCGAAGTCCTGGCCGGAGTGCGTGGACGACCACATGTTGCCGGCCTGGTTGAAGCTGGCGCTGAGCGTGTACTTCTTCACCGGGTCCACCCAGGAGGCGGCCTTCTTGGCGGCGGCCTTCTTCGCGACGGCCTGGACCTGGACGGCACTCGCCGTCGTACCGGTGTCGGCGGCGGCCGCGATCCCGGCCGTGCCCAGCACGACCGACGCCGCGAGCCCTGCGGCCAGAACGGAGATACGGGAAACACGGGCGGTGGCGCGCTTGAGCATCGAAACCTCATGGGGACGGGGACAGAAAAACCACCCGGCACAGGCGACCTCGCCGGATGGGAAACCCCTTGGTACCCCCGCCCCCCACCCATCCCCAAACCCCTGGTCTACGGCACAAGGTAGTAGTTCAACGCAAATTACCTACTTATTGATAAAGCGACCCAAGCTATCGCACCACACAAACCATCCCCCACCCACCCCGTCACCCACTAATCACCCTAGTAACGGACATTTCGCCTGTGTATCATGTCACCGGCCCACAGGGCCGGAGGACGGCGACTGTGACGCGCGCAATGGGACCCACGCCACCCCGACTGCGAGCCGAACAAACCCCCTCCGACTACTGGCATCTCGCCGCTACCCGTGAGTAATGTTCCCTTCCCGCCCGCGCCACTCACTCCCGCAAGCATGCCCCTGACATCTGCAGTCCCTGGCACCGCACGGACCTACGTGAGAGGACCCCCATCCCGATGACAAGAGGCTCCTGGACGCCCTGGACGCGCCGCATCGGCCTGACCGCGGTCGCAGCGGTCGCCGCGGTGACCCTGGTCGGCCCCGGTACCGCCCAGGCCGCGACCACCACGGCCACCACGTCCGTGACGGCCGCCGCGGACGTCGACTACGCCACCTGGCAGGCGGACTGCCAGGCCGTGATGGACCAGGCACTGCCCTACCTGAAGCAGCGCATCGCCGCCGCCTCCACGGGCGAGAAGCCGGCGATCGTCTTCGACATCGACAACACCACCCTGGAGACCGACTTCGGCTTCAGCTACCCGTCGCCTGCCAACGCGCCCGTGCTGAAGGTGGCCCAGTACGCCCAGGACCACGGCGTCGCCCTCTTCTTCGTCAGCGCGCGCCCGGACATCATCAAGCCCCTGACGCAGTACAACCTCACGTACGTCGGCTACGACGTCAGCGGGCTGTACGTCCGCAATCTGATCGACCTCTTCAAGAACGTTGCCGACTACAAGACCGCGCAGCGCGTCGACATCGAGTCGAAGGGCTACACGATCATCGCCAACATCGGCAACAGCGCCACCGACCTCTCGGGCGGCCACGCCGAGAAGACGTACAAGCTGCCGGACTACGACGGCCAGCTGTCTTAAGCGACCCCATCAGGCCCCATCGGGCATGCGAAAGGGGCCGGTGCTCGAAAGCACCGGCCCCTTTTCTTCGGCTCAACCCCGGAGGGTCACGCCTCCTTGCTCAGGTTCGGCCCGGCACCGCCGGCCGCCTGCTCGATCGGCGGGACGTCGGGCAGTGCCGACTTCTCCTCGCCGCGGAAGGTGAAGGTCGCCGCCTCACCCTCGCCCTCCGTGTCGACGACCACGATGTGACCGGGACGCAGCTCGCCGAAGAGGATCTTCTCCGAGAGCGTGTCCTCGATCTCGCGCTGGATCGTGCGACGCAGCGGGCGCGCGCCCAGGACAGGGTCGTAACCCTTCTTGGACAGCAGCTCCTTGGCGGCCTGGGACAGCTCGATGCCCATGTCCCGGTCCTTCAGGCGCTCGTCCACCTTGCCGACCATCAGGTCGACGATCTGGAGGATGTCGTCCTGCGTGAGCTGCGGGAAGACGACCACGTCGTCGACGCGGTTGAGGAACTCGGGCCGGAAGTGCTGCTTCAGCTCGTCCGAGACCTTGTTCTTCATGCGCTCGTAGTTGGACTTCTTGTCACCGGAGGCCGCGAAGCCCAGGTTGAAGCCCTTGGAGATGTCCCGCGTGCCGAGGTTGGTCGTCATGATGATGACCGTGTTCTTGAAGTCCACGACCCGGCCCTGGGAGTCGGTCAGCCGACCGTCCTCCAGGATCTGCAGCAGCGAGTTGAAGATGTCCGGGTGGGCCTTCTCGACCTCGTCGAAGAGGACGACGGAGAACGGCTTGCGGCGGACCTTCTCGGTCAGCTGGCCGCCCTCTTCGTAGCCCACGTAGCCGGGGGGCGAACCGAAGAGCCGCGACACCGTGTGCTTCTCGCTGAACTCCGACATGTCGAGGGAGATCAGCGCGTCCTCGTCACCGAAGAGGAACTCGGCCAGGGCCTTGCTCAGCTCGGTCTTACCGACACCGGACGGACCGGCGAAGATGAACGAACCACCGGGGCGCTTCGGGTCCTTCAGACCGGCACGCGTACGACGGATCGCCTTGGAGAGCGCCTTGACGGCGTCCTTCTGGCCGATGACCCGCTTGTGGAGCTCGTCCTCCATGCGCAGCAGGCGGCTCGACTCCTCCTCGGTCAGCTTGAAGACCGGGATGCCGGTGGCGGTCGCGAGGACCTCGGCGATCAGCTCGCCGTCGACCTCGGCGACGACGTCCATGTCGCCGGCCTTCCACTCCTTCTCCCGCTTGGCCTTCGCGGCGAGGAGCTGCTTCTCCTTGTCACGGAGAGAGGCGGCCTTCTCGAAGTCCTGCGAGTCGATCGCGGACTCCTTGTCCCGGCGGACGCCGGCGATCTTCTCGTCGAACTCGCGCAGGTCCGGCGGAGCGGTCATCCGGCGGATGCGCATCCGGGAACCGGCCTCGTCGATGAGGTCGATCGCCTTGTCGGGCAGGAACCGGTCCGAGATGTAGCGGTCGGCGAGCGTCGCCGCCTGCACCAGGGCCTCGTCGGTGATCGAGACGCGGTGGTGCGCCTCGTACCGGTCGCGCAGGCCCTTGAGGATCTCGATCGTGTGGGGGAGGGAAGGCTCCGCCACCTGGATCGGCTGGAAGCGGCGCTCGAGGGCCGCGTCCTTCTCGAGGTGCTTGCGGTACTCGTCGAGCGTGGTGGCACCGATGGTCTGCAGCTCACCGCGGGCCAGCATCGGCTTCAGGATCGAAGCGGCGTCGATGGCGCCCTCGGCGGCACCCGCGCCGACGAGCGTGTGCAGCTCGTCGATGAACAGGATGATGTCGCCGCGGGTGCGGATCTCCTTGAGGACCTTCTTCAGGCGCTCCTCGAAGTCACCGCGGTAGCGGGAGCCGGCGACCAGCGCGCCGAGGTCCAGGGTGTAGAGGTGCTTGTCCTTGAGGGTCTCGGGCACCTCGCCCTTGACGATGGCCTGGGCGAGGCCCTCGACGACGGCGGTCTTGCCGACGCCGGGCTCACCGATCAGGACCGGGTTGTTCTTCGTACGCCGGGACAGCACCTGCATGACCCGCTCGATCTCCTTCTCGCGCCCGATGACCGGGTCGAGCTTGGACTCACGAGCGGCCTGGGTGAGATTCCGGCCGAACTGGTCGAGGACCAGGGACGTCGAGGGGGTGCCCTCGGCGGGGCCGCCGGCGGTGGCGGTCTCCTTGCCCTGGTAACCGGAGAGCAGCTGGATGACCTGCTGCCGCACCCGGTTGAGATCGGCGCCCAGCTTGACCAGGACCTGGGCGGCGACGCCCTCGCCCTCACGGATCAGGCCGAGCAGGATGTGCTCCGTGCCGATGTAGTTGTGGCCCAGCTGAAGGGCCTCGCGGAGCGACAGCTCCAGGACCTTCTTGGCACGGGGGGTGAAGGGGATGTGCCCGGACGGGGCCTGCTGGCCCTGACCGATGATCTCCTCCACCTGCTGACGGACCGCCTCAAGCGAAATGCCGAGGCTCTCCAGGGCCTTTGCGGCGACACCTTCACCCTCGTGGATCAGGCCCAGGAGGATGTGCTCGGTGCCGATGTAGTTGTGGTTGAGCATCCGGGCTTCTTCCTGAGCCAGGACGACAACCCGCCGCGCGCGGTCGGTGAACCTCTCGAACATCGTTAATCGCTCCTCAGAGCGGTCAGGCAGTAAGGGGACGCTCCCCTCCCTGTCCTTCCGCAGCTTAGTCCCGCAAGCGGGGACCGCTCATTCCAACTGCCGACACCGGACCGAGAACCAACACAGCCTCCTGACCCTGAACGCCGACATATGCTCCAACCCGATCGTGCGAGACGATGTTCCCGCAGGCCAGGCAGTTACCCTCACTATCAGTACGCCGATGGCGAACGTGAGACGGCCTTTTCTGCGTGTCGCCCCCTCCCACTAGGGATGTCTTACCCGTACGGACCGACACTCCATGCCGGATGCACCGGTTCCCTCCGCTACGGGCGAACAACCTTGCGCCGCCGAACTGCTCCGCGCATCCCCGAAATCGGAACTCCACGCGCCCGCAAGGGCACCCAGCGTAACTCGCGGCCCTTCGCGACGGTTGGCTTCGCATGGTTCCCACTGTCCCCCTTCCTCGCCGCCCTCTCGACCCGGGCGACACCACGAGCGATGTCCTGCACTGGTACGAGAACGAACTGGGGTGGGCGACAGTGCCCGGTTCCGGATCCGGGGGCCTTCCGGTACGGCTGGTCGTGGGCCGGAGCTTCGACGTGCTCGACGTGCCGGCCGAGGCGGGCTTCGCGGCGCTGCGGCACCGGGGGCAGGTGCGGGCGCCGGCTTCCCCGGTGGCCCTGCACGGGGACTGGATGCTGCTGTTGGTGGCCACGGGCAGCGCGGACGAGTTGCCGGGGCTGCTGGACTGGCTGGAGTGGGGCGGGCTCGCCGCGGACCTGAGGGCGATCGGCGCGGGCGGCCACATCGAGGCTCCCTTGCCGCCGGGGCCGCCCGGGCTGCCCGGTTCCCCCGTCCCGGCGGGCAGCTCTCCCGGCACTCAGGGCATCGCCCAGGGCCGGACAAATCCGCAGGGGGCCGCTGTCTGGCTGCGGCCCCCTGAAACAGGGTGCGGGACGGCGGTCCCGCTGCCGACGATGTCGGCCCTGGGGGGCGTCGGAGGCGCCCCCGATCTCGTACGGCTGGTGGACACGCTGGCGACTCAATGCCATCGCGTCCGACTGCGGCGCGCGTGCGCTCAGCCGTTGGCCTTCTCGTAAGCCTCGCGAATGGACGCGGGAACACGGCCACGGTCGTTGACCTCGTAACCGTTCTCCTTCGCCCAAGCACGGATCTGCGCGGTGTCCTGGCTGCCGCCGGAAGCGACACGCGCCTTTCCACGCCCACCCGAAGCACGGCCTCCAGTACGGCGGCCGCCCTTGACGTAGGGCTCGAGAAGACCGCGAAGCTTGTCAGCATTGGCAGTCGTGAGATCGATCTCGAACGTCTTGCCGTCCAACGCGAACGTCACGGTCTCGTCCGCCTCGCCGCCGTCGAGGTCGTCGACAAGAAGGACCTGAACCTTCTGTGCCACCGGATTTCCTTTCATCGATAACGTGGGAGCCGATGCCCACGGCGTGCGCCGCTGTTTCGCATCCCCTGTTATATGCAGTACTGCAGTACGTCGGAAAGCAAACCGCTTTTGCCGGAAAAACACAAACCCCCGGGAGAGACCGACGGTCCTTCCCCCGACCGGAAACGTACGCGTTTCGGACATAGGGAACCTGGGCAGGCGGCTCACAGGAATTGCCGATGCCCGATCACCGATGCCCGATCACAGATGCAGAAGCATCCGACTGTTGCCCAAGGTGTTCGGTTTCACTCGTTCGAGACCGAGGAACTCGGCGACGCCCTCGTCATAGGAACGCAGTAGCTCGGCGTAGACATCGGTGTCAACAGGCGTCTCACCGATCTCCACGAAGCCGTGCTTCCCGAAGAAGTCCACTTCAAAGGTCAGACAGAAAACGCGCCGAACGCCGAGCCAGCGGGCGGTCTGCAGCAACTTCTCCAGCAACTGATGCCCGACACCGGAACCCTTCAGGTCCGGGTTCACCGCGAGAGTACGGACTTCGGCGAGGTCTTCCCACATCACATGGAGTGCGCCGCACCCCACGACCTCGCCGTTGTCGTCGCGTTCCGCGACCCAGAACTCCTGGATGTCCTCGTAAAGCGTCACCGTCGCTTTGTCGAGCAGGATACGGCCCCGGACGAACGAGTCAAGGAGTCCGCGTACGGCCTGGACATCGCTGGTCCTGGCCCGCCGGACGGTGATGGCTTTCGCTGTGACTTCGGGACGCATCGCTGACATGAGCGGACGCTATCGCCCGGTGGGGTCCTCGGCCGAGGCGGGGTTCTCGTAGGCGGGCTTCTCGCCGGCGGTATGTTCCGCGGCTTCCGGCTGCCCGGGCTGTTCGACCTGTTCCGCCTGTTCCGGCCCTTGGGCGATGCGAACGGCATCCCTGAGGGCCAGCCGCTGTTCTTCGCTCATCATGCCGAAGAAGGCGACGAGAGCGGCGGCGGGGTTGTCGCTCTGCGACCAGGCTTCGTTCATCAGCGCGGCCGCGTAGGCGGCTCGGGTGGAGACCGCCTCATATCGATAGGCCCGGCCTTCCGCCTCGCGACGGACCCAGCCCTTCTGATGGAGATTGTCCAAAACGGTCATCACCGTGGTGTACGCGATGGACCGTTCCTGCTGAAGGTCTTCCAGGACTTCTCGAACGGTGACCGGGCGGTTCCACTTCCACACCCGCGTCATGACCGCGTCTTCGAGTTCTCCCAATGGGCGAGGCACAACTCAGCACAGTAGTGGGAGAAAGGGTGAATAGCGCGAAGGACGTGCGCTTACCTGCTCAAACCCCTACAAAGTGGTGTGATCCTGTCCGGCCTGCCGGGTCTGCTCGGCCCTGGCGAGGGTCGCGTCGACGACGGCGTCCTCCTTGGCCTTGTTGGCACCGCCCTGACTCTTCACCATCGTCACGATCACACCGATGAAGAGCGCGGCCATCACTACCGGGGGCACGAGCGCGGAGACGTAGTCCATGCGACCAGAGTAGCCAGGGCAGCCGAAAGGCCCGGGCGGGGGCCCGGGCCTCTGTGGGTCGTACTCCGTTCGACTCAACCCGCGGCGAGCTGTTGCGGCGGATTCGCGGGCGGGGTCGGCTTGCGGCGCGGGAAGACCTCGCCCGGGGTGGGGATGGGGCGGCCGGGCTTGGGGGCGTCGGGAGCGGGCCGGGGCGCCGGGGCGGGACGCTCGCCCGGCTTCTTCTCGACGGGCTTCTCGCCGGGCTTCCTGCCGGGGTCCTGGGCGGCGAGACCGCCGGGCAGGGCCAGGAGCCGGGTACGGGAGGCGGGCACCGTCGGCGTGACGGGCGCCCGGCCGGACACCCTGGCGCCGAGCCGGGCCCGTACGTTCCGTTCCGCGTGCCGCAGACAGCGGTCCAGGAGGGCGGCGGCGACCGGGTTGCCCCGCAGGGCCCGGAGGGCGGCGAGGTCGTCCGGGTCCGGGCGGTACCCGGCGCCCAGGGCCTCCTCCAGGAGCGTGAGGTAGCCGGCGGCGGTGCCGGGGAGGGCGGCGCGGTAGCGGGCGAGGTCGGCCACGAGGAAGGCGCGCAGCCTGGCTCCCTCACGCGCCGCCTCGTCGACGGACTCGGCAAGCCGGAGACAGTCCTGGACGTCCTCCGCGGAGGCGGGGCCGGGGTGGAGGGCGAGGGCGAGAGCACGGCGGAGCACACGCAGCTCCTCCGCACCGAACGCCATGCCGCCGCGAGATCCGAATGGCGTGGGCATGCGGCGACGATACGCGCTAATCAGACAAACTCGGCACGGAAGAGGGGGTGTGGCGCAGGAAGCCACCCAGGTGGCCGCGCGCAGTCGGCGTTTCCTCGCCCCCGCCGCCCCTACCCGTTCCCATCCCCTGGGGGCTGCCGCCCCCAGACCCCCCTTTGTCGCGCTGAACGCGCTCGTCCTCAAACGCCGGACGGGCTGGATGGTGCCGGCCGGCGCTTGGGTATTCAGCCCGTCC
>NZ_JBSFDA010000253.1:0-10729 GCF_053593675.1 Streptomyces sp. NPDC002156
GCTGAGTGGTGCCGGCCGGGGCTGGATCTTTTAGCCCGTCCGGCGTTTGAGGACAAGGCCCGTTCAGGGCCGGAGCGGGGGTCTGGGGGCGCAGCCCCCAGGGATGGGACGGGTAGGGGCGGCGGGGGCGAGAAAGTGCAAGGGCTCGGGGAACGCCGACGGCCCGGCCACCTGGGGAGGTGGGCCGGGCCGTCGGGGTGTGGCTGGTGCTCAGGCTTCCACGGTGTCCGTGGTCGCCTTGCGGGTGGCGCGCCGCCTCGGCTTCGCCTCGGCGGCCTCCGGTGCCGCCTCCACTACGACCGCCGGTTCGGCGGCCTTACGGGTGCGGCGGCGCGGCTTGGCCTCGTCTGCGGCCTGCGCCGGGATGTCGGCGACGACCTCGACGGCCTTGCGAGCCGTACGGCGGCGGGGCTTGACCTCGGTCGCCTCGACGGTGTCGACCGTGACCTCCGCTGCCGTCGCCTTGCGGGTCCGGCGCGGCTTCGGCTCCGTGGCCTCCGCCTCAGCGACGACCGGGGCCTCGGCGGCCTTGCGGGTCGTGCGGCGACGCGGCTTGGCCTCGACGCCCTCCGCTGTGTCCACGGCGATCTCCGCCGCGGCCGGTGCCGTCGCCTTGCGCGTCGTACGGCGCTTCGGCTCCGGGGTGTCGGCCGAGGTCGGCTGGGCCGGGATCTCGGCGGTCTCCACCACGACCGCCGGTTCGGCGGCCTTGCGGGTGGTCCGGCGGCGGGGCTTGGCTTCGGTCGCCTCGGCGGTGTCTACGGCTGCCTCGGCGGCCGGGGCGGTCGCCTTGCGGGCGGTCGTCCGGCGCGGCTTGGCCTCGACGGTGTCGACCACGGCCTCGGCGGCCACCGCTGCCTTGCGCGTCCGGCGGGGCTTCTCCGCGACGGCCTCGACCGCGACGGCCTCGGCCGTCTTGCGGGCGGTACGACGGCGCGGCTTGGCCTCGACGCCCTCCGCCGTGTCCACGGCGGCTTCCGCGGCCGGTGCCGTCGTGGCCTCGGCGGTGTCGACGACCGGCTCCGCCGTCTTACGGGTGCGGCGGCGCGGCTGCTCCTCCGGGGCCTCGGCCGGGGTGAGCTGGTCCGGGGTGGTCAGCGTCGGCTCCGCCGTCTTGCGGGTGCGGCGGCGGGGCTGCTCTGCCGGTGCTTCCGCCTCGGGGGCTTCGGTGACGAGGGCCTCGGCCGGCGTGGGCTCCGCCGACCTGCGGGTGCGGCGGCGGCGCGGCTGCTCCGACGCCTCGGGGGTCGTGCCCTCCGCCGTCGCGACGGCGGCCTCGGCCGACGGCTCGACGAACGTCGCCGTGGACGCCGCCACCGGCTCCGCTGCCGCACCGCGGGTACGGCGACGGCGGCGCGGCGTACGGCGCTCTGCGGGCTGCTCGGACGGGGCCAGGGCATCGGTGACCGGAGTGGACGGCGTCGTCGGCGCGTCCGCGCCGGCGCCGCCACGCGTACGGCGGCGACTGCGCGGCGTACGTGCCGGGCGCTCACGCTCCGCCGGGGCGGAGGCGGCAGCCGGGCCGGAACGGCCGCCGCGGCCGCGCGGGCCACCGCGTCCGCCTGTCTCGCCGAGGTCTTCGACCTCCTCGGCGCCCAGGCCGGCGCGCGTCCGCTCCGAGCGCGGCAGGACACCCTTGGTGCCGGCCGGGATGCTCAGTTCCTCGAAGAGGTGCGGGGACGTGGAGTACGTCTCCGGCGGGTTGTTGAAGTTCAGCTCCAGCGCCTTGTTGATCAGCTGCCAGCGCGGGATGTCGTCCCAGTCGACCAGTGTGATCGCGATGCCCTTGGCGCCCGCACGGCCCGTACGGCCGATGCGGTGCAGGTACGTCTTCTCCTCTTCGGGAGACTGGTAGTTGATGACGTGCGTGACGCCCTCGACGTCGATACCGCGCGCGGCCACGTCCGTGCAGACGAGGACGTCGACCTTGCCGTTGCGGAAGGCGCGCAGCGCCTGCTCACGGGCGCCCTGGCCGAGGTCGCCGTGGACGGCGCCGGAGGCGAAGCCGCGCTGGGCGAGCTGGTCGGCGAGATCGGCCGCCGTGCGCTTCGTGCGGCAGAAGACCATGGCCAGTCCCCGGCCCTCGGCCTGCAGTATGCGTGCGACCAGCTCGGGCTTGTCCATGTTGTGCGCGCGGTAGACGTACTGCGCGGTGTTCGCGACTGTCTTGCCCTCGTCGTCCGGCGCGGCGGCGCGGATGTGCGTGGGCTGCGACATGTAGCGGCGCGCGAGACCGATGACCGCGCCCGGCATGGTCGCCGAGAACAGCATCGTCTGACGGCGGGCCGGCAGCATGTTCATGATCTTCTCGACGTCGGGCAGGAAGCCCAGGTCGAGCATCTCGTCGGCCTCGTCGAGGACGAGCGCGCGGACGTGGCCCAGGTTCAGCTTCTTCTGGCCGGCGAGGTCGAGAAGACGCCCCGGGGTGCCGACGACGACGTCGACGCCCTTCTTGAGGGCCTCGACCTGCGGCTCGTACGCCCGGCCGCCGTAGATGGCGAGCACGCGCACGTTACGGACCTTGCCGGCCGTGAGCAGGTCGTTGGTCACCTGCTGGCACAGCTCGCGCGTCGGGACGACGACGAGGGCCTGCGGGGCCTCGGTGAGCTGCTCGGGCTTGGCACGGCCGGCCTCGACGTCGGCGGGGACGGTCACGCGCTCCAGGAGCGGGAGGCCGAAGCCGAGCGTCTTGCCGGTGCCGGTCTTGGCCTGGCCGATGACGTCCGTGCCGGTGAGGGCGACGGGGAGGGTCATCTCCTGGATGGGAAAGGGGGTGATGATGCCGACGGCTTCAAGCGCCTCGGCCGTCTCGGGAAGGATCCCGAGATCGCGGAAAGTGGTAGTCAGGGCAATGCCTCTTCTGTGTACGCGGTGCGAGGCGAGCGCGGGGGTCGTGTCGGGACCGTGCCGGAAACTTCGGCCGCCTCACGGGCGGGCCGAGTGGCACGGGACCACTGCCGACGCTCGAGCGCTCGTACCGCTGAGGGTCCCTCCGAATTCCGTACGCACTGTGCCGTACGGATGTGGAGAGCTGTCGGGTCGGAGCCGATCGGGCCACCGACCGGGCATCCTCATTCGTGTGGCCCGTCGAGCTACGTCTTTCAACTCAGCGGGCGCATTACCACCATACCCCGGAATCGCGCACATGCGATGGCCGATTCGGTCACGTAGTGGTCGTCACACTGATTGAGCAGGGACTTCCGCCTTGCGGCAGGCGGGCTATTGTGCGCTTCATGACGACGCCTGACAACGCATCCGGTACCTCCGAAACCCACGCAGAAACCGCGGCCGAAGCCGCTCCCGCACTCACCGGAATCGCCGCCCAGGACTGGGCGCAGGCCGCCACCGACCCGCAGTACCGCGCCGCGGTCGTCGACCTGCTCGGCGCGCTGGCGTACGGCGAGCTGGCGGCGTTCGAGCGGCTCGCCGAGGACGCGAAGCTCGCGCCGACGCTCGTCGACAAGTCGGAACTGGCCAAGATGGCGTCTGCGGAGTTCCACCACTTCGAGCAGATCAGGGACCGGCTCACGGAGATCGGCGCCGACGCGACCCAGGCGATGGAGCCGTTCGTCGCCGCGCTCGACGGCTTCCACAAGCAGACGGCGCCCTCCGACTGGCTGGAGGGACTCGTCAAGGCGTACGTCGGTGACTCGATCGCCAGTGACTTCTACCGCGAGGTCGCGGCCCGCCTCGACGAGGACACCCGTCGGCTGGTGCTCGCGGTCCTCGACGACACCGGGCACGCGAGCTTCGCCGTCGAGAAGGTGCGCGCCGCGATCGACGCGGACCCGCGCGTGGGTGGGCGGCTCGCGCTGTGGGCGCGGCGGCTGATGGGTGAGGCTTTGTCGCAGTCGCAGCGGGTTGTGGCCGACCGGGACGCGCTGTCCACGATGCTCGTGGGTGGCGTCGCGGACGGGTTCGACCTAGCGGAGGTCGGGCGGATGTTCTCCCGGATCACTGAGGCGCACACCAAGCGGATGGCTGCGTTGGGGTTGGCCGCGTAACTGCTCCGCGGGGTTGGCGGTCGTCTGCCGGTCCGCTGTGGCTGGTCGCGCCCACGCGGCGGAGCCGCACATGTCACAGCCCCGCGCCCCTTTGGGGCGCTACTGCTTACGCCGTTGCCGATGATCGGCGGAGTCTTGCCTTAGGGCGCAGGAGAAGAGAGATCGACGCTGCCGAGACGGCCGTCGCGCCCAGCAGGATCAGTACGAAGTGGGCGGCGCCCAGCGCGCTGTGCGTGACGAAGGCGCCGAAGAGGGCTCCGGCCACGCCGGTCGACAGGACCAGGGGGCGGGCCGGGAGACGGTCGGGCAGGCGGTAGGCCGCCGCCCATGCCAGGGCGAGGCCGAGGATCGCGGAGCCGAGTGCTTCCAAGAACATGTCGGGGTCCCTCCCACAGCCTGCCTGCGCGTGACGTTCACAGCCCGTCATACCCGTGACCTGCTGAGAGCAACCCACTTGTAAGGGTGACGTGTGGTCAACCTGTGAATGCCGACCACATGGGTGGGGCCCGGCGGTTTCGAACCGCCGGGCCCCACCCACATGCACATCGATACGTGCCCTACAGCGCGCTGAAGCCCACCTTGCGGGCCGTCGGCTCGCCCAGCTCGACGTACGCGAGACGGTCGGCCGGTACCAGGACCTTGCGGCCGTGGTCGTCCACGAGGCTCAGCAGCGCCGACTTGCCGGACAGGGCCTCGGCTACGGCCTGCTCGACCTCCTCGGCGCTCTGACCGCTCTCCAGAACGATCTCGCGGGGCGCGTGCTGCACGCCGATCTTGACCTCCACGGCTATGTCCCTCCGACGGTCAGTGAAGTGCGCGGGCATCCGCGCCGTACCCAGCACACATTAGCCCGGTGAGGGGACGTACATGTTCCGCCCGGGAACGCCAGGAGCGAACAGCCGGTGGGAACAAACGGGCGGTCAGTGGTGCTCGGTGCCGTGCAGCGGGAAGCCGGCGATGCCGCGCCAGGCCAGCGAGGCCAGCAGCTGGACCGCCTGATCGCGCGGCACGCTGCGGTCGCTGTGCAGCCAGGACCGCGCCACCACCTGGGAGAGGCCGCCCAGACCGGAGGCGAGCAGCATCGACTCCGGACGCGAGAGACCGGTGTCCTCGGCGATGACCTCGCAGATCGCCTCCGCGCACTCGTTCGTCACCTTGTCGACGCGCTCGCGCACGGCGGGCTCGTTCGTCAGGTCCGACTCGAAGACCAGCCGGAATGCGCCGCCGTCGTCCTCTACATAGGCGAAGTACGCGTCCATCGTCGCCCGTACGCGCTGCTTGTTGTCGGAGGTCGACGCCAGAGCCGTACGGACCGACTCGATCAGTGCCTCGCAGTGCTGGTCCAGCAGGGCGAGGTAGAGGTCGAGCTTGCCCGGGAAGTGCTGGTAGAGCACCGGCTTGCTGACGCCCGCCCGTTCGGCGATGTCGTCCATCGCGGCGGAGTGGTAGCCCTGCGCCACGAACACTTCCTGGGCGGCGCCCAGCAGCTGATTCCGTCGGGCGCGACGCGGCAACCGCGTGCCCCGCGGGCGTGCCGCCTCAGTTTGCTCGATGGCTGTCACGCCGCCTCCCAATTTCGTCCACATGCGGTGTGCGCCGCGCGGCCATCGTACTTTTCGGTAACCCTGGTGTGCGCGGTGCGAGCGCAGAAATTCCTCGACCGAGGGACTGTATGTTCCGGGCTATTTAGTCAAATAGCAACAAATCCTGTGCTGGGTGCGGAGCGGCGGCGGAAGAGCGGTGGCGTTACCGGTATCAGTGGTGGCGGCTACCGGTAGTCGTCCTCGTCCAGTTTCACGACGCGGGCCTGTTCCGCGAGGTCGGCCTCGTTGGCGCGGTCGGTGTTCTCGCCGGTGAACGGGGCGTCGTGCTGCTGGGTGACGTCCGTGTGCTGCTCGGCGGCGTCGCGCTCGGGGGCCTCGACGTCGATATCGGTGGCGCTGTCCCCGTCCTCGAAGCCCTCGATCTCCTCGAAGGTCTCGGGGTCGGTGGGGTCGACGGCCATGCTGGGCTCCCTTCCCGGGGGTGTGTGGCCCAACTGCGGGTGCCCTGTTATGAGCCTAGGAGACATGGGGACCGGACGCCATGCCATCGGGGTGCCGGACGGGCGGGACGCGCGCCTGTGACGCCGAACACACGAACCACTGCGTGATCGTCTCGTAACATTGCCGCATGTCTTCGACCGAGCCGCCGTACGTACCGGCCACCAATGTGCTGCCGAAAGTGGCGCCCGTCAGGGTCGCGGAGGGTGAGCGGCTGCGCTCGGTGGGGCTGCCGGGGATCACCCTGACCGTGCGGTCGCGGCCCCCCGCGCGCGAGGGACTGCCTCCCGCGCTGTACGTCCATGGCCTGGGCGGTTCCTCGCAGAACTGGTCCGCGCTCATGCAGCTGCACGACGGGACCGTCGACAGTGAGGCGCTCGACCTGCCGGGCTTCGGCGACTCTCCGCCACCGGACGACGGCGACTACTCGATCACCGGGCACGCGCGTGCCGTCATCCGCTACCTCGACGCCTCCGGGCGCGGTCCCGTGCACCTGTTCGGGAACTCGATGGGCGGCGCGGTGTCGACGCGCGTCGCGGCGGTGCGGCCCGACCTCGTCCGGACGCTCACGCTCGTCTCGCCCGCGCTGCCGGAGGTCCGCGTGCAGCGCACCGCGGTGCCGACCGCGCTGCTCGCCCTGCCCGGCGTGGCCCGGCTGTTCACCCGGATGACCGCGCAGTGGAGCGCCGAACAGCGCGTCCGCGGCGTCACGGCGCTCTGCTACGGGGATCCTGAGCAGGTGACACCCGAGGGATTCCGCCACGCGGTCGAAGAGATGGAACGACGGCTGCAACTGCCGTACTTCTGGGACGCGATGACGCGTTCCTCACGCGGGATCGTGAACGCGTACACGCTCGGCGGCCAGCACAGTCTGTGGCGCCAGGCCGAGCGGGTGCTCGCGCCGACGCTCCTCGTCTACGGCGGCCGTGACCAGCTCGTCTCCTACCGCATGGCCCAGCGGGCGGCACGCACCTTCCGTGACTCCCGGCTGCTCTCGCTGCCCGATGCCGGACATGTGGCGATGATGGAGTACCCGGACACGGTGGCAGCGGCGTTCCGTGAACTGCTCGGGGACACGGGTGAGTTGACAGCGGATACCGGTACTGTGGCAGCGAGGACCGTCGGCAGCCGGGCCGGCGCCGCGAACGCGGGGAGCTGAGACGCGAGGTGGGACGTCACAGCCGCCGCGGCCGTACCGGCGGCAGCGCCAGTAAGGGCGACACGGCGAACATCCCCGTGGTTCAACAGGGACAGCAGCCTCGACAAGGGCAGCGACCTCAGCAGGGCCCGCAATCCCCACAGCGGCAGCAGCCTCAACAGGGCCCGCCTCAGAGGTTTCCTGAAGGTACGCCCGCTCATGGCTTCCCGCGTCTGCCCGACGGCACCCCGGCACACGGGTCGCCGCGTTTCCCGGACGGGACGCCTGCTCACGGCTTTCCCCGCATCCGGGGAGGCGGGCATCCCGAGCAGCGGGAAAACGGCGGCGGCTGGGGCGAGTTGGGCACGCGGCCCGGCGCCGGGCCGGCCATACCGGGTCAGCGTTCCGCGCCCCCGAACGCGCGAGGACCTCGGCAGGCGTACGTCGACGCCTTTGACGGAGTCGGTACGTCCGGCGCCGAGGACGTCGACCTCTTCGCGCCGCGCGCCCGGGCGCGGCACTCCGCCGATCCCTACGGGGACGTCACCACCTGGGAGTCCGAGGCCGACGCGGGCGACGGGTACGTCCCGCCCGCCGAGCCCGTCAAGGGCAAGGGCGGCGGCAAGGGCCGGGCGTTCGCCGGGATCGCGGCTGCCGCCGTCACCACCGTGCTGGCGGTCGTCGTGGCCGGGCAGGTCACCAACGGCCAGGACGACGACGGTGGCGTGCGCACCCAGACCGCGAACGGCTCGGGCCAGGACGCACGGGGCTCCGAGGACTCCGCGGCGGACAGCGACGCCGCTCCTTCCGCGTCCGACGCGCCGGCCGCGGTCACGACACTGACGTACGACCAGAAGATGGCCAAGACGTACGCGCTCGGGGCGACCCTCAAGGGCTCGGGGAAGTTCGACGCGATCCGCGGGTTCGCCAAGGCGCCCGGGACCGGGCAGAAGTACACGTACCGCGTGGACGTCGAGCAGGGGCTCGGGCTCGACGGGACGCTGTTCGCGCAGGCCGTGCAGAAGACGCTCAACGACGACCGCAGTTGGGCCCACGGCGGTGGTCGTACGTTCGAGCGGATCTCCTCCGGCCAGCCCGACTTCGTGATCACGCTGGCGAGCCCCGGCACCACCGCCTTCTGGTGCGCCAAGTCCGGGCTCGACACCACCGAGGACAACGTGTCCTGCAACTCGACCGCCACCGAGCGCGTGATGATCAACGCATATCGGTGGGCACAGGGGTCCGAGACCTACGGCGACAAGAAGATCTACGCGTACCGGCAGATGCTGATCAACCACGAGGTCGGCCACCGGCTGGGCTATGGGCATGTGACCTGCGACAAGGACGGCGAGCTGGCTCCGGTCATGCAGCAGCAGACCAAGTTCCTCAACCACGACGGGATCCGCTGCCGGGCCAATGCCTGGCCGTATCCCGGGAGTTGACCCGTGGCTCAGAAGTCACGTTGACACGGGTGGAAAGTTCGTTCATATTTTTGCCCATGTGGTCTAGTCATGTTGTCGAACGCGCAGCCATTGAGCTGGCGCTGATCGGCGTGACCCCACTCTGCGTGGCAGACATTCTCTGTCGCTGACACCCGCCCCGGCGTGCGTGTCGCGACGTTCACCATCTCCTTCTTCGGTCGACCACGACCTGATGCGACCCGACGCCCGGGCAGACGTGTGTTCTCTTCCGTCTCATTCCTCGTCATTCCGTCTCATCATTCGAGAGGTCGTCTTCCGATGCGCCAACCGTCCGTCAGAAAGCGCCGCGTGGCAGCGGTGTCCGTCAGCCTGGTCCTGGCCGCCGGCGTCGCCGCGTGCGGGCCGAAAGATAACGATGCCAAGGGCGCGGGCGGCGACTCCAAGCCGCAGAAGGGCGGCACGCTCACCGTCCTCAACTCCAACCCGCAGGACGACTTCGACCCCGCCCGGCTGTACACCTCCGGCGGCGGAAACGTCCCCTCGCTCGTCTTCCGTACGCTCACCACGCGCAACCGCGAGAGCGGGGCGGCGGGCGCGGAGGTCGTCCCCGACCTGGCCACGGACACCGGGCGCCCGAGCGAGAACGCGACCGTGTGGACGTACACCCTGAAGAAGGGCCTCAAGTACGAGGACGGTACGGCGATCACCAGCGCCGACATCAAGTACGGCATCGAGCGCTCCTTCGCCCCCGAACTCTCCGGCGGCGCGCCCTACTTGAGGGACTGGCTGATCGGCGCCGCCGACTACCAGGGGCCCTACAAGGACAAGGGCAAGGGGCTCGACGCGATCGAGACGCCGGACGACCTCACGATCGTCTTCCACCTCGACAAGCCCGAGGGCGAGTTCCCCTACCTGGCCACGCAGACGCAGTTCACACCGGTCCCGAAGGCCAAGGACACCGGTACGAAGTACGAGGAGCACCCGATCTCGTCGGGGCCGTACAAGGTCGTCAGCAACGAGGGCGACGGCGAGCGGCTGATCCTGGAGCGCAACACCTACTGGTCGGCCGCCACGGACGCGGAGCGCAAGGCGTACCCCGACAAGATCGACGTACGGTCCGGGCTCGACTCCTCGGTGATCAACCAGCGGCTGTCGGCGTCCCAAGGGGCGGACGCCGCGTCCGTGACCACGGACACCAACCTCGGCCCGGCCGAACTCGCCAAGGTCACCGGCGACAAGGAACTGGCCGCGCGCGTCGGCACCGGGCACTTCGGCTACACCAACTACATAGCGTTCAACCCGAAGACCAAGCCGTTCGACAACATCAAGGTGCGGCAGGCGATCTCGTACGCCATCGACCGCACGAGCGTCATCAACGCGGCCGGCGGATCGTCGCTCGCCGAGGCCGCCACCACCTACCTTCCGAACCAGAAGTCCTTCGGGTACACGCCGTACGACCACTTCCCGGCGGGTGCCTCCGGGAACCCGGCGAAGGCCAAGGAACTGCTGAAGGAGGCCGGTTACCCGAACGGGATGACCGTCACCCTCACTCACTCCAACGCCAAGGACTTCGAGACCAGCCCGGAGATCGCGACCGCCGTCCAGGATGCGCTCAAGAAGGCCGGCATCACGGTCAAGCTGCAGGGGCTGGAGGAGAACGACTACTCCGACACGATCCACGACGTGAACAAGGAGCCCGGGTTCTTCCTCGCCCACTGGGGTGCCGACTGGCCCTCCGGCGGTCCCTTCCTCGCCCCGATCTTCGACGGCCGACAGATCGTCAAGGACGGCGCGAACTTCAACACCGGCTTCCTCAATGACAAGACCGTCAATGCCGAGATTGACGCGATCAACAAGTTGACCGATCTTGACGCTGCCGCCAAGAGGTGGGGTGCACTGGACAGCAAGATCGGCGAGCAGGCGCTGACCGTGCCGCTGTTCCACCCCGTCTACAAGCGGCTGTACGGCAAGGACGTCAAGAACATCGTGATCAGCGACTGGACGGGTGTCCTGGACATCTCCCAGGTCGCGGTGAAGTGACGACGCCGTGAGCGAGGTTCTTCTCGCCTCCCAAGCCGCCGGGACGGGTACGGCACCCGTCCCGGCGGGCTCGGGGGTCCGTCA
>NZ_JBSFDA010000254.1:0-10725 GCF_053593675.1 Streptomyces sp. NPDC002156
GTTGAAAGGGGGGCGCCGACTGTTTTTAGGGGCGCGGGGAACTGCGCGACCAGCCCCCACCGGCCCGCAGCAAACAACGCACCCCTAAAGCGATTCGGCGCCCCCTTTCAACGAGGGGCGCCGACCACCCACCTAGGGGCGCGGGGAACTGCGCGACAAGCCCCCACCGGCCCGCAGCCGACAACGCACCCTAGAACTAAGGCACCTTGACCCACTGCGCCTTGCTCGGTGTCCCCTGGTCATCCGTGACGAACAGCATGTACCAGCCCGATTCGACCAAATTCCGGTTCTTCGGAACCGTCACCGTGATGCTGTCCTTCGTCTTCTTCAGGTCCAGGGCGATCGACCGCTGGTCGACATCCGTCACGTGCGTCGAGGCGCTCGGGCGGATCAGGCGGGCCGTCTTGATCGTGGACGCGTGCTGGGACTTGAACGTCCCGGACGCGCCACGGGCGATCGTCTGGGGGCCGCCCGTAAGGGAGGGCTGCGCGTCGCGGTACAGGTACGGCGGCGTGTAGATCTCGATGCGCTGTTCGAACTTGCCCGGCTTGGTGTTGGCCTTGTCCGCGTAAAGGGAATCCGAGCCGAAGAACATGACCCGCCCGTCGGGCAGCAGGATCGAGCCCGAGTGGTAGTTCCGGCCCACCAGCGGGTCGGCGACCCTGTTCAGCTCGCCGGTCTTCGCGTCGTACATATGGGCCTGGAGGATGTTGGAGTCGCCGCGCCCCCGGTAGTCCTCCGAGCCGCCCGAGATCATGACCGTGTCGTCCGGGAGGATCGAGTACTGCGGATAGCGCGTGCCCTTCTCCAGGGACGGGCCGTCCGTGAACTCCGGGTTGGGCGAGAGGAGATCGATCAGCCGGGTCTTCTTGCTCGACAGCTCCGACTCGCCGACCCCGCCGCCGCCGATCACCATGTACTTCTCGTCCTGCGCCGGTGGCAGCAGCACCGTACCGGCGGTCTCCAGCATGTTCGGGTCGCTCAGGCCCTTGAGCTTGGTGAACTTGTTGGTCGCCACGTCCCAGATACCGGGGTCACGGCCCTTGTCGGCGGGGCCGTAGCCCGCGTTCGCGCCCGAGTAGAACATCTTGCCGTTCTGCATCAGGGAGATCGCCGGGTACGTCGGGAACTGCATGACGCCCTTGGTGTACGTCCACTTCTTGGTCTTCGGGTCGTACACCTCGTTCTTGCCCGGCACCAGCTGGCCGATCTCGTCCAGGCCGGAGAGGCTGAGGATCTTGCCGTCCGACATGGTGGTGAGCGTCGGGTACCAGCGGGCCTCGTTCATCGGGTCGACCGTGATGTACTTCTCGGCGACCGGGTCGAACTCGAAGGCGTCCCTGATGCCCTGGAAGTCCTTCTTGTCCAGGGCGAGCTTCTCGGCGATGCCGTACGTGTTGCGGGAGTCGGCGCCCGACAGGCCCTGCACGCGGTAGTTGTCCTGCGTACCGGTCTCGTACTTGGCGCCCTTCTTCTGCGCCTCGACGTAGATCCGGCCGAGCCCCGGGTCGTTGCGCAGGAACTTGCCCGTCGCCTCGTCGAAGACCTTCGTCGCCCGCTCGACGACGACCGGGTCCTTCGACACGAACGTCTTGCCGTTCTCCTTGCCGGTGAACTTGGTGCCCGCGGGCAGCGTGATCGGCTTGTCCGGGTTCTCGTTGTGCACCACCATCAGGCCGCCGGCCTTGGTGACGTCACCCTTCAGCTTCTCGTACCGCTTCGTGCCGCCTGCGATCAGCAGATTGCCGTTGGCGAGCTGGGTGTGGCCGGTGCAGAACAGGTCCTTCGGCGTGTCGATCTTCTTGATCGTGCCCTTGACCGGGTCCCAGAGGCGGGTGTCGAACTTCTTCGCGTCGAAGTTGTCCGCGTTGTTGCCGGAGCCCGCGACGAGCAGGACCTTGCCGGTGTGCAGCAACGCCGCGTGGATGGTGTTCTGCCGGTACTCCTCCGGGAAGTTCACCACCTCCCACTTGCCGTTCTCGGCCTTGTACTCCGGTCTGTTGATCTTGTAGTCGTGGTATTTCTCGGTACTGAAGCGGTACACCCACGGCCCGTTCATCCCCGCCAACGCGAGGACCACCGCCGTGCCTATCGCGAGACGACGGGCGCGGCGGCGGCCTGCACGGTCTTTCATTCCTTACGTCCCCCAAGTCCACCAAGGGCGATCTGCATGGTCTGGTCGTTGCCCTCGCTCCCTACGCTGCCCCCGCCGCTCCCGCCCGATGCGGCCCACTGGGGCTTGTGCTGCGGCGCGTGGGAGGAGTGGGGGGCGTATGGGGCGTGCGATGCCTGCGGGGCGTGTGGTGCGTGCTGGGCGGGCACGATCGGCTGCGGCGCGGGCGCCGCGTCCTGCGGCTCGGCGGCCGGGCGGGCGGCGAGCTTCTTCTTCTCCTGGCGCAGCATGTGCCGCCAGACGAAGATCGGCGTCGCGGTGATCGTCGTGGCGAACGTCGCCCAGATGATCATCGCGGGGTGCGAGTGCCCGAAGGCGAAACCGGCGCCGATCGAGCCGCCGAAGATCAGGATGAAGTACCAGTGGTAGCGGAACGTCCCGAACCAGCGGTCCGGGCTCGCCGAGTCGCCCTTGGGCGTGACCACGAACTTGCTCTTGCGCCGCAGCGCCGAGTCGATCAGGGCCTTCGCGTAGAGCGGCGCGGACAGCGCCGACATGACCATGCCCGCCACACCGCCGGAGCCCTCGGGCTCGTGCGGGGAGACGTTGTGCCGACGGTTCCAGATGTACAGGCCGATCTGCAGCGCCGAGGCGTTGCCGTAGAGCATCAGCCACACCGTCGGGTCGATGTTCACACCCGAGGCGCCCAGGCCCAGGAACAGCGCACAACTCAGCGCCGCCAGGATCCAGTTGAGGGCGGACATCGGGTAGAAGATGATCATCATCGTGTAGTTGAAGAGCTTGCTCGGCGGCAGCGAGTAGAAGCCCTTCCAGTACTGCGTGAGGATCGTCTCGTACGTCCCGCGCGACCAGCGCATCTGCTGGGTGAAGAAGTCCGTCCAGGCACTGGGACCCTCACCGACCGCGAGCACGTCCGGCGTGTAGACCGAGCGCCACTTCTTGCCCGTCGCCGGGTTCTTGTGGCGGTGGATCTCGAAGCCGGTCGCCATGTCCTCGGTGATCGAGTCGTACAGCCCGCCGATCTGCTTCAGCGCCTTGATGCGTACGGCGTTGCTGGTCCCCACGAACATCGGCGAGCCGTAGCGGTTGCCGGCCCGCTGGATCAGGGCGTGGAAGAGGAACTGCTGCGACTCGGCGGCCTTGGTGACGAAGTTGTCGTAGTTGCCGTAGACCTGCGGGCCGATGACGAAGCCGATGTTCGGGTCGCGGAAGAAGCCGAGCATCCGCTCCAGGTAGTTGGGCAGCGGTACGTGGTCGGTGTCCACGGAGGCGAAGAAGTCGTAGTCGTCGCCGTGCGCGTCGAGCCAGGCGTTGTAGTTGCCGTGCTTGGTCTTGGCGCGGTGCGGGCCCTTGGGCTGGTTCCACTTCGCGACGCCCTTGCGGGAGAAGTGGTGCACGCCGAGGCGCTCGCAGACCGCCTTCACATCGGCGTCGTCGCCCTCGTCGAGGAGCCAGACATGCATGAGGCCGCGGTGCCGGATCCGGACCGCGGCTTCGAGCGTCTTCGTCACCATCTCCAGCGGTTCCTTGCCGGGGACGAAGGAGGTGAGGAAGGCCACTCTCGTGCCGGTCTCCGGCACCACCGGGATCGGGTCGCGGGCGACCAGGGTGGCGTGCGCGTTCGACAGCACGTTCAGGCAGCGGAACAGCTCGATCAGGCCGATCGACACGAGCATCACGATGTCGAGCGCGGGCAGGAAGTCGTAGGCCGGGTAGTCGCGTTCCGTCCAGTGCGCGGGCTGGAGCAGCCAGACGAGCAGGACGACGGAGAGCAGCGGTGCGGCGCCCAGCATCAGCGCTGCCCGGAGGCGGTGCGGTTCCTGCGAGAGCAGGGAGCGGTATTTGACCGTGTAGGGCTTGTTCGGATCAGGTTGTGTGAGGGGTCCGGCCAGTCGGCTGTAGTGCTCGTAGTCGTACTTCGGCAAGCTCTTCTTGATGCGGCGGAAGCCCCCGGTCCGGTGTGACGGCAGCCTGAGCTGGGTCGTCTGTGATGCGTCGAAGTTCTGCCGGGCGCCCGTCGGCGTCGACGTCATGAGTCATCCCCCCACACGCAGGTCAACCGCGTGTTTGTCGGTTCCTAACGCCTGCTGGGCCCCCCTCGGCCTTCACAAACGCCTCAGCAATGGACCACTGCCGCCACATCTCTCACACTCTATAGACATGGAACAGCGCCCTTCCGGTTGCATGATGCCCCCCTCGGCATCTGTTCATGAACGGGGCCCCATCCCCGCGTCAGTGCAACCGGTCCGCCCCCAACTGCCGCGTATCCGCAGCATCTTGAAACCCAGGGTTCTACGCCGTTCAGCATGATCGCAAGATGCGAAACACGGTGTTTACCGGTCATACGCGCTCATTGTGACGGCTGATGAGTCCGGTTGGTGTGTTTGGGACCGGATGTGCACGGATGGTGCCGGAGTGTTTACGTATCGTCTCTTTAGTGTTGTCGACGCGAACAGGCCCCCCGCCGGAGCGGAGGGCCTGCCGTGTGTCTGTGCGCCGCCAGGGACTCGAACCCCGGACCCGCTGATTAAGAGTCAGCTGCTCTAACCAACTGAGCTAGCGGCGCGCGGTGACGTGGAGAACTCTACCCGACACCGGCGAGTGGTCAGGACCGCCGCGGTCCCACGCATCGGGCTTGTACATCATTCGGACCGTCAACATGCGACAGCGGGTGACAGTTGAGAAACTGCGGACGTGCAGAAGCGCGCAAGTCATCGCCTGGAGTGTGAGGGGAATCGCATGGCGACTCCGGTATTCGAGGAATTCGATCCCGCGAGCGACTGCGAATGCCCCGGATGCGTTCACTGGCGGGGCGTCAGACCGTATTCCGGACGGGTCTCGGGAACGGGTTCCGGACCCGCCCGTACGGCGGTCGGACGGACCCTCGTCGTGGCCGCGGCGGCGTCCACCGTGCTCGGCGCCGGCCACGCCCTGCCGGCCGCCGCGGCCCCGTACGCCCCCCATCGTCCGGGCGTACCCGCAGGTGACGAGCCCGAGACCCCGCAGGGCGGCAAGGCCCCGCTGCACGGCCCGACCGGCAAACCGGCCACGGACAAGCTCCGGGCGACCACCCGCGCGGAGATCGTCAACCGGGCCAGGACCTGGGTCGCCGCGCGGGTCCCGTACAGCATGAGCACGTACTGGCGGGACGGTTACCGCCAGGACTGCTCGGGCTTCGTCTCCATGGCCTGGAATCTCGCCGGGAACGAATGGACCGGCAGCCTCGAGAAGTACGGCGTACGGATTCCCAAGGATGATCTGCAACCCGGCGACATTCTCCTCTTCCACAATCCGTCGGACCCCCAGAAGGGTTCGCACGTCGTCATTTTCGGCGGCTGGACGGACTACACGCACACCTATTACATCGCCTACGAGGAGACCCGCCCGCACGCCCGCAGGCAGGCCACTCCGTACGCCTACTGGAGCCACTCGGACCGCTATCAGGCCTATCGCTACAAGGGCCTCGCCGCGAACACGGGCGGCACCGGGGACGGGAGCGACCCCGGTGGCACGGGTTCCACGGAGGGCCCGACCGGGCCGGCCGACCCGACGGATACGACGGGTGCGGCGCCCGGAGCCGCCCCCGACAAGGCGAGCAAGTTCCCGGGCTCGCGGTTCTTCGGCCCCGGTGCCAGCAACACGTACGTCACACAACTGGGCACAATGCTCGTCCGGCGCGGTGGCGCCCGCTTCTACACCTCGGGTCCCGGCCCGCGCTGGTCGGACGCGGACCGCAGGGCGACCAGGGCGTTCCAGCAGGCCCAGGGCTGGAAGGGCCCGGCGGCGGACGGCCTGCCGGGACCGCGCACCTGGGCGCTGCTGGTGAGCGGAACGGGCCGGGACATCGGGGGCGGCGCGGCTCCGGCGACTCCGGCCCCGGCACCGGTCCCCGGGCCGGTGGGCACGCCCGGCCCGCCCGCCGCGGGCAAGGCGGTCCCCGCGTTCCCCGGGCGGGGCGTGTTCCGGCCGGGCTCCAGCAGCCCGTACGTCGCCCAGCTCGGAAAACAGCTGGTGAAGAAGGGGTTCGGCCGGTACTACCCGACCGGGCCCAGCACCCGCTGGAGCGAGGCGGACCGGCGCGCGGTGCAGGCCTTCCAGCGCGCCCAGGGCTGGCGGGGCGGCGCGGCCGACGGCTACCCGGGCCCGGAGACCTGGCGCCGCCTCTTCTCCTCGTAACGCCCACGCCCCGGCACATGCCGGTTGGCCGGTAACCACTGTTGGACGCATGAACGCATCTGGCGCGGAGGCTGGAGGCACAAATGACCACGACGACCGAACAGACACCGGAACCCGAGGGCCCCCTGGACAATGGCCCCAACGGCCCCCGGCCCGCCCGGCTCATCCAGAACGAGGCCACCACCGAGATCCCCGTCCACCTGCTGTTCCGCGACGAACCCGACCCGGTGTCGATGCCGCTGCGGCCGGCCGTCGTCGGGCGCAGGCAGGGTACGGGCGAGCAGCCGCGCGTCCGCAGACCCGCACCGGCCACACCGCGCCCGGCGGTTCCGGCGGTCGACCCCGACCTGGTGGAGCGCCCGGCGCGGGTGCTGCCGGGCGCGGTGGGCGTGCTCGCCGGTGTCACCGGGCTGGCCGGGGGCGTGCTCACCTCCTGGTGGGCGGGCGCGCTGCCGCCTCTCGCGGTGGAGGCGCTGCGGCTCCCGGCGACCTACGCGGGCGCCGGTCCCGGCCCCGCCCAGTGGGCGGCGTACGCCGGGGCGGGCGCCCTCGGGCTGTTCGGCTTCGGCGGACTGGCGCGCGGGCGGACCGGACGGGCCTGGGTGCTCGGCCTGTTCGGCCGTTACCGGGGGACGGTCCGGCGCACCGGCCTGCTGTGGGTCAACCCACTCCTCCTGCGCAACCGGGTCGACGTACGGCTGCGGCACTGGCGCGGCGAGCCGATGCCGGCCGCCGACGCGAACGGGGTCGCGCTGCGGGTCGTCGTCCTGGTGGTGTGGCGGGTGAGGGACACCGCGCGGGCCACGCTCGGCGTCGAGGACCACGAGAAGTATCTGCGGGAGTGTGTCGAGGCGGCGCTCGTGCGGGTGCCGGTGGAGATGCCGGGTGCGGGGCGGCGAGCGATGGAGGTGGCCGGGGAGGCGCTGACCCGGGTGGTCGCGGCGGACACGGCGCCGGTCGGCCTGGAGGTGTTCTCCGTACTGCCGGTCCGGGTCGAGTACGCCCCCGAGGTCGCCGCCGCGATGACCCGCCGCCGTATCGCCGCCCTGGACGCCCAGCACCGGGCCGCCGCGCTCACCTCGGTCGTCGACTCGGTGGAGGACACGGTGACCCGGCTGACCATGCGAGGCCTGGTCGAACTGGACGACTACGAACGCAAGGTGCTGGTGAAGGACCTGACGGTCGCGTTCTGCGCGGGGCGGAGCGAGCCGGGGCCGTGAGGGTGGGGGAGTCGGGCTGCGATTGGTCTGGACATGCCCAAGGGCTGGTAATAATCTGGGACTTGGTCTAGACCTGCACGGCTCACTTGAACCTCCCCCACGTTCAGCAGGAGCGGCAGCATGCGCAAAAAGACCAAGTTGTACGCCTCCGTGGTCGGCCTGGCCACGACCGGCGCCCTCGTCCTCACCACCGGGGGCGCCACCGGTCACGGCTACACCGACCTCCCGATCAGCAGGCAGAAGCTCTGTCAGAACGGCACCGTGACGGGCTGCGGCGACATCCAGTGGGAGCCGCAGAGCGTCGAGGGCCCCAAGGGCTTCCCGGCGGCCGGACCCGCCGACGGTCAGATCTGCTCGGCCAACCACACCAACTTCGGCGCGCTCAACCAGCCGAAGACCCCGTCCGGCGGCACCTGGCCGGCGACGAAGGTGACGGGCGGTCAGAGCTACACCTTCCGCTGGCAGTTCACCGCCATGCACGCCACGACCGACTTCAAGTACTACGTGACGAAGTCGGGCTGGAACCAGAACCACGCCCTCGCCCGTTCGGACCTCAACCTCACCCCGTTCCTCACGGTCCCCTACAACGGCCAACGGCCGCCGTCCACCCTCTCGCACGCGGGCACAGTGCCGTCCGGGCTCAGCGGCCGGCATGTGATCGTCGCGGTGTGGACGATCGCCGACACGGCCAACGCCTTCTACGCCTGCTCGGACGTCACATTCTGAGCATTCCTTGAGCAATCCGCCGACCCCCCACGGGTACGTTCCCCGTACGCCCACATGACCAGGTGAGGCGTACGGGGAGCAGTACTGAGAAACGGGGTACGGCCATGGACTTCATGTTCTACGCGGGGCCGACGTTCATCATCGCGATCGCCGTCCTGATGGCGGCGTTCGTGATCCGCCGGGTGCTGCGGATGCGCCGCGCCTGGAACAGCGGCCTGACCGCCGAGGCGCGCTGTCTGCGCACGTACACGACGACGAGCGGCGGCTCCGGCGACTCCTCCGTGCACACGACACTGCACCACGTCTACGAGTTCGTCGCCCGCGACGGCCGCACCGTCCGCTTCGACGAGCCGCACGGCCCGGGCACGGTCATCGAGGGCGACTACGTCACCGTCTTCTACAGCGAGGGCGAGCAGGTCAACGCCACGGCACACCGCCCGAGCCCGGTCCGGCACGGACTGGCCCTGGCGGGCATCCTCGGGTTCCTGGGCGTGGTCGTGGTGTTCTGCGTCGGCTTCATGGTGACGTACAGCCAGGTCTTCGAGCCGTTCGGCGACGCCTTCTTCGGTACGGACGACGGCGGGTACGTGGTCGACGAGCAGACGGGGGAGACGTTCCCGGCCGACGAGTTCGCGGAGATGCCGTGACCCTCCACATCTGACGGCACGTCAATTATCGTGCGCGCTCATGGAGTTCACGGAGAAGCGCACGGTCGCGGAACTCGTGGCGGGACGGTGGGGCGACCACCGTCCCGGGCTGTGGTGCGAGGACCGGACACTGACACACCATGAGGTGGCCGCAGGCGCGGCGGCCAGGGCGGCCCTGCTGACGGACCTCCTCCCACCGGCCGCCGAACCGCACGTGGGCGTGTTGCTGGACAACACCCCTGAATATCCCCTCTGGTTGAGCGCGGCGGCCCTCGCCGGTGCCGCCGTCGCAGGCATCAACCCCACCCGCCGGGGCCCCGAGTTGGCCCGCGACATCCTGCACACCGAGTGCCCGCTCCTGATCACCGCGAGCACCCACCTCCCACTCCTCGCCGGCCTGGAACTCCCCGGCGTACGCCTCCTGTTGACCGACACGGAGGAGTACGAGGACCTCCTGACCCCTTACTCCGAGGCCGAACCGGACCCCACCCACGCCACCCCCACCGACCGCCTCCTCCTCTACTTCACCTCGGGCTCGACCGGCGCGCCCAAGGCGGCGATCTGCACGCAGGGCAGACTGGCCGCCGCCGGTCAGACACTGGCCCGGACTCTCGGGGTGGGCCCGGACGACGTCCACTACATCTGCATGCCGATGTTCCACGGCAACGCGGTCATCGCGGACTGGGCCCCGGCCCTCGCGGCGGGCGCCGGGGTGGCCCTGCGCCGCCGCTTCTCGGCCTCCGGCTTCCTGACGGACGTACGCCGCTACCGGGCGACCTACTTCACGTACGTCGGCCGGGCCGTCCAGTACCTGCTGGCGACGCCCGCCCGGCCCGACGACCGGGACAACCCCCTGAGGCTGGGCTTCGGCACGGAGGCCGGGACGGTGGACGCGGCGGCCTTCGAACGCCGGTTCGGGGTGCGGCTGGTGGAGGCGTACGGGTCCTCGGAGGGCGGGGCGGCCGTGCGCTGGACGCCCGGAACCCCGTCCGGAGCTGTAGGCCGGGCCGCACCGGACGACGACCTCGCGGTGGTCGACCCGGAGACGCGAGCCGAATGCCCGCCGGCCGACCTGGACGCCTCGGGCAGACTGCTCAACGGAACTGACGCGATAGGGGAGTTGGTGAACCGGGGCCCGAACCCCTTCGAGGGCTACTGGCGCAACCCGGAGGCCGACGCGGCCCGCCGCCGGGACGGCTGGTACTGGACGGGCGACCTCTTCTACCGGGACCCGGACGGCTTCCTCTACTTCGCGGGCCGCGCCGACGACCGGCTCCGCGTCGACAGCGAGAACCTGGCCGCCGCGATGATCGAGAACATCCTCGCCCGGTACGAGGGTGCGGTGGCCGTCGCCGTGTACGCGGTGCCGGACCCGGTGGCCGGCGACCAGGTCATGGCGACCCTGGCCGGCACCTTCGACCCCGCAGACTTCACCGCCTTCCTGGCCGCGCAGCCCGACCTGGGGACGAAGATGGCGCCCCGGTTCGTCCGGGTCGTGCAGCGGATGCCGGTCACCGCGACCAACAAGATCCACCGTGCGGGCCTCAGGCAGGAGGGGTTCAGCTGCCCGGACCCGGTGTGGTGGCGCCCCTCGGAAGAGCCGACGTACCGCAGGCTGACCGGGGACGATGTGGCGGGGCTGGTGGAGCGGTACCGGGAGCGGGGGCGGGAGGAGCTGCTGAGCAGATAACGAAAGAGCCCCTCGCAGCTACGAGGGGCTCTTTCTTACGTGCGCCGCCAGGGACTCGAACCCCGGACCCGCTGATGCTGCTTCATCCGGGGGATAACCCCCGGACCCCCAGCCGCCTCTGTCGAACCCCCA
>NZ_JBSFDA010000255.1:0-10670 GCF_053593675.1 Streptomyces sp. NPDC002156
AGTGGTGAATGGTGTTAAGACGTGTGCTATTCAGATGTGGATGGGACGGGTAGGGGCGGCGGGGGCGAAAAAAACCAGCCCCCCACCCCTCACGCATACCGCTCCAACAACCCACCCACATACCCCCGCAACCGCCCCCCCCCAAGCACCCCAGCCGTCAAATCCCCCCGCCCATCGGCCAGTCGCCGCCCGCCCAGCGACACGTACCGCTCCCCCTCGAAGAGCACATTCCCGGGATGAAAGTCCCGGTGCAGAAAGCACCCTTCGTACGCGGGAGCCGCCCGCCGGATCACCTCCACGGCCCGCTCCCACAGCGCTCCGCCGGGGATACGCACCCGCTCCGGAGACGTCCAGGCCTGGTAGTCACGCGGCAGCTTCTCGAGTACGACCTCATGGATCCGTACGAGTTGACCCGCGAGCAGATCCAGCCGCCGCTCCAGGTCCTCCCCCCGAGGCGTCGACCCGTACCCGCCCCGGCAGCAACGACGTCAACAGCGAGGGATGGTCGCAGTGTTCGGCATCGGCGTCGGCGTCGACCGCGATCAGCCGAGGCGCGGGCGCAGCCCGCCCACGCCGCCAGCAGCGTCAGTACGTCCGCCTCCCGGGCCAGCAGCCCCGGCCCGTGATGCCGGAAGAACGGCTTCACGAACGACCGCAGCACCACACCACCGTCGTCCAGGGTGAGCTGCCGCATCTGAGAGCTCCAACCGCCGTACAGCGTCCGCGAGTCACGCACGGCAGCCCCCTCCGGCAACTGCTTGGCCACTCAGGCCCGCGTCGCCGTCCACCCCCGGTCGCCAAGACCGGTGAGCACGGCGTCCACGAACTCCCGCCGGTCGTCGGCGTGATCGCGGAACCGGAGCCCCAAGAAGTGGTCGGCGTCGGGGAGTTCGAGACGAGTGAACTG
The DNA here is from genome assembly GCF_053593675.1 of Streptomyces sp. NPDC002156. Lineage (NCBI taxonomy): Bacteria > Bacillati > Actinomycetota > Actinomycetes > Kitasatosporales > Streptomycetaceae > Streptomyces > Streptomyces sp. NPDC002156. The sequence goes on from NZ_JBSFDA010000255.1 coordinate 908, forward strand.
CGCCCGCGCCGCCAGCGACTCCGTCACCGCATCGGTCACCTCGGCCGGAATGACATGATCGGCGCCCGGAACGACCAGCACCGCCCGCCCGTCGTACGCCCGCAGCACCTCCAGCGCGGGCGCCCCGCACCAACTCCCCGGCGTCCGGATCAACTCGCTGAAGCGCCCGTCCCCGTCACCGAACGGCACATCCCACGCCTCGCCCCCGTACACGGCGGGCGCGCACAACCCGAGCGCGGCGACCCGCTCCCCGTAGTGCCCCGCGAGATCCGCCACCGTCTGCCCGCTCATGCTGAACCCCACCAGCACGAGTGGACTGTCCACCGGAACCCGCGCCCCGATGACCCCGACGGCCTGCTCGAACCGCCGCCGCAGGCTCAACTCGCCGAGCGCGCCCGTACTTTCACCGTGCCCGGAGAAGTCGAAGGCGAGCCCCTGGCAGCCACGCGCGACGAACTCGGCGAGCAGCGGCAGCAGTCGCTCCTTGCTTCCGTTGCCGGCGCCGTGCAGCAGAACGACGGTCGCCGCACCCGGATCCCCGCCCGGGTCACCCCCGTACACCCCGCTGAGCAGTTCACCGTCGAAGTCGTACGAGAAAGGAAGCAGCTCACTCATGAGCCCATTCACTCATGAGCCATTCACTCACGCCGTGCGCGGGAGAAATGCAGATGCGCCGACTACTCCTCCGTCCCTACGCTGGACAGGCGTAGCGAAGCCGTAGACACCGCTTCTCGCCGGACAGGCGTCACTCACGGGACTCGGGGCTACTCTCTACGCACCGACGGAGGGACGCCCACCCCCAGCGCCCCGTCGGAGCACACCGTCACGCACATCACCGCTCAACCACCCACGCCACCACAAGGAGTCCCGTCATGGGCACCTTGATCATTTCCGCGACCGTCGTTCTGATCATCATGGGCTTCAACAACAGCATCCTGTGGCTCGGCGCCGCAGGTCTGCTCTACGTCTACTTCCGCTACGGCCGTACGGGGAGCGGCACAGCGGCCTCCTCGTCCGGATCCGGGGGCGGCGCCCCGGCCGCGGGCTCCTCGCCCGCCAGCTACCGCGCCTACCGTCAGCGCAGGGACCAGCAGGCCAAGTGGGAGCGCCGCTACCGTCGCGAGCGCCCCCTGGAGTCCCGCCGCCAGGACCGCAAGGGCAAGTAGGTCAAGTAGGGCAAGTAGCACGACGTGTCCCCGGTCTGTCACCTCACAGACCGGGGGCACCCCACACCGGGAACCACCGGCTCAGATCCTCCTCGATCCGCAGATCCCCGGAGAGCGCGGCCCGCACCTGCAACTCCAGGGAACTGTCCCGCCGTTGACCGTGACCGTCACTGCCGGTCAGCGGAGAGAAGGGATAGAAGGTCCCGCGCTTGTAGAGATAGACGAGAGCAAGCCGCCGGGCACCCTCTCCCGAACCGTCGGGATCCTCGAACCCGACCACGGAACACAACAACTGAGGCCCGAACCCACTGGCCTCCAACGCACTGTTGACCGCGTGCAGATCCCCCACGAGCGCGGGCAGATCCTCGGGCCCGCGCCGTGACACCAGCCATGAGTACCCGTACTCGTCCCGGACCAGCTCGACCGGCGGCCCGGTCCGCTCCGTGTCCGCGTCGAGCAGCTCCTGGACCTCCTTGCGTACGTCGTCGAAGGCCGCGCCCTCCACAGTGGCGAAGCACACCGACCCGCGGCCCGTGGGCGTGAAGCCGGCCGCGGCCTGGAGGGTCACCGCGGCCGAGGGCAGCCCGAAGAGCCGGTCGAGATCGGGCAGGACGGGCTTGGTACGCCCCAGCAGAATGTCCAGCAGCCCCATAGAGCCTCCTCACACCTTCCCGGAGCCGCCGCCAGGAGTCGCAGCCTCTCCCAACTCGGTCGAGATCTGCCCCAGTTGGTCGAGCCGCTGCTCCAGACTGGGGTGGGTGGAGAAGTACCGTGCCAGGCCCGGGTCCTTGCCGAGGGCGGGCGTGAAGTAGAAGGCGTTGAAGGCCTGCGCGGTCCGCAGGTCCTTCGACGGGATCCTGGCGATGTCGCCGGAGACCTTGGTGAGCGCGGAGGCCAGTGCCGAGGGCCGCCCGGTGAGAAGTGCGGCGGACCGGTCGGCGGCCAGTTCCCGGTACCGGGACAGGGCACGGATCAGCAGAAAACTGATCGAGTACACAGCGGCGGAGACACCCATCACGGCCATGAAGACGACAGCGGTGTTCTGGTCCCGCCGACCCCCGCCGAACAGCTGTGAGTAGAAGGCGAACCGCACGATGAGCCCGGCGATGACGCCGAGGAAGGACGCGACGGTGATCACGGCGACGTCCTTGTGCGCGACATGGGACAGCTCGTGCGCGAGCACACCCTCGAGCTCCGCCGGTTCCAGCCGCCGCAGCAGCCCGGTGGTCACGCACACCACGGCGTGATCGGCGTTCCGCCCGGTAGCGAACGCGTTCGGCATGTCCATATCCGAAACGGCGACCACGGGCTTGGGCAGGTCGGCCACGGCACACAGCCGGTCGATCACCCCGTGGAGCTGCGGATACTCCTCCCGCTCCACGACCCGCCCGCGCATCGCGAAGAGGGCGACCCGGTCGGAGAACCAGTACTGCGCACCGAGGAACCCCGCCGCGACCACCACGACCAGCACCCAGGACTTCAGCAACACGATCAACGCGGCGACAAACGCCACGTACAGCAGTCCGAGCAGAAACAGCGTGACCGTCATCCGCACGGTCAGCCCTCGATCGCTCCGCACTCGGTTCGACATCGGTACCACCCCGCAGTCAGGCACTCGCCCCACTGCCCAGTGTGCACCCGCCCCGTCCCATGAAGCGGTCGCGCCCAGCCCTAGGCCCAGCAAAGGCTCGGCCCTGGCGTCGACCCGAGACCGGTCGCGCCCGCTCAGCACCCACTACCAGGCCAGCTGCCGCCCCCGAGCCAGCAACTCGACCACCTCCGCGGCCCAGCAAAGGCTCGGCTCCGATGCCGACCTGGGACCGCTCGCGCCCGCTCAGCACCCACTACCAGGCCAGCTGCCGCCCTGGGGCAATCAGCGCGACCGCCTCCGCGGCCCAGCAAAGGCTCGGCCCCGGCGCAGGCCTGGGACCGGGTGCGCCCGCTCAGCAGGCACTCCCGGCCTGCTGTCGCCCTGGGGCAAGCAGAGCGCGACCACCTCCGCGGACCTGCAAAGGCTCGGCCCCGGCGCCGGCCTGGGACCGGTCGCGCCCGCTCAGCAGGCACTACCTGGCCGGCTGCCGCCCCCGAGCGAGCAACTCGACCACCTCCGCCGACCCGCGCGGCACATCGGCAGTCGCCTGCCAACCCCGTACGGACGCCGCGGCCCATTCCCGCAGCCGAACATCGGGATCGTCGAGCAACGAGACCGCGGCCCGCAGCCGCACCAGCCCCCCACACGCGTCCAGCAACCGGAACGCGGCCACCCGCGCATACCGAGGCCACTCGCCACCGAGCGTTCCGTCAGCCGCTCGGTGTCCAGCGACCGTGCGAAGGGCAGCAGCGCCAGCGTCGCCTCCCGCACCACCCCGGGCGCCGGGTCGTCGAGCAGCGCCCGCAGCCGTCGTACGTCCGTCACATCCAGCGCCCGCAGTCCCGCCACCGCCCGAGCCCGCACCCTGGGGGAGGGATGCCCGAGCAACGGCCACAGCAACTCCGCGTCGGCCCGCTCCCCGCACTCCGCCAGCCCGGCGACAGCACCGGGGGACAGCGCCGGGTCGTCCGGCCGGGCACACCGGTCCCGGTACCAGGCAGCCGGGTCACCGCCCACCTGCCGTACGACATACCGAGCACAGGCCCGCACCACCCCGGCCCGGTCGGCGAGAAACCCCTCGGCCCGCTCCCCCTGCCCGGCCCGCCGCAGCGCGGTCACCCCGGCGGACCGCACCCGAGGCCCCCGCGCCCCGAGCAGAGCATCGAGCACGTCGCCCTCCGCCCCTCCCTCCCGTACGGCGGCCAGGGCGGCCTCGGCGCACAGGTCCTGGACGACGGGGTCGGGGTCGCGGGCGGCGGCACGGGCGAGTTCGGCGGGGGAGAAGTCCCCCTCGTCGACGGCCAGCCGGTACGCGAACCGGCGTACGCCACGGTCGGGGGAGGTGAACATCGGCGCGAGACGCTCACGGGGCACCCGGCGCAGCACCTCGTCGAGCAGGTCGACGGCGAAGACACCCCGGCCGCGCCGACTGCCCATCAGGATCAGCGGGGCCAGCCCGACAGCTGTGTCCACGTCGTCGAGGACCGCCCGCAGCACTTCCCGGGCCCGCTCCCGCACGGGCGCCACCCAGTCGGCGGTCCGGACGACGACCAGCGGCCACAGCCCGGGACACCCGGCCGCCGACCCGAGAGCCGCCTCACGTATCCGCCCGTCGGTGTGGCACAGGGCGAGCGCGAGCCTGGACTCGGGGAGGGCATCGGGGTGCCGGAGGACAGCGACCTCGGTGGGCGGCAGCGGGAGCCAGTAGAGCCAGGACCGAATACCGGCATCCAGCCCGAGCCAGGCCCCGGGGTCCTCGCCGTCGACCACCTCCGACAGCGCAGCCCCTTCGGCCAGCCGCCGAGCGGTCACTTCGCCACCCCTGATGTCCTCGCGCATACCCGCCCCCGGTGCCGTCCGCCGTATCGCGTGATCGTAGGCCGGGGGCAGCCGCAGGTCGCGCGATATACGGACGCCAGGACTCACGCCAGCACAGCGAGCACGGCCAGCACGGCCAGCACGGCCAGCACGGCCAGCACGGCTAGTACGGAGCCCGGAACTGGACGTACCCCAGCACCAGAATGACCGCGGCGACACAGCCAAGGACCACGACCGTCGATATCCAGGACGACCTGCGCGGCCCCGACCCCTCGGGCTCACCCCGGAACGGCACCGCTTCCGGCGGATTCTCCTTCCACCGAGCGGCCAGCATCCGCGCCCGAGCGGAGGGCTCCTTCAACTCGGCGTTGTCCGCCCACTTGATGTCGAACTCCCGCTCGTTGTCGTCCTGTTCGGACCTGCCCGTCATCCCCGTTGCCTCTCTGATCCCGTCCGGTCCCATACCTGTTGCGAGTGCCTGTGCGAGGTCTTTTCAGCATAGTCCGTACGTATGACAGCGCCCCCGCCACCGAAACCGGGGCGAGGGCGCTGACGTACACCGTTACCGGGCGCCTGGTGGCACCGGCCGACTCACACGTCGAAGTACAGCTCGAACTCGTGCGGGTGCGGACGCAGCTGCAGCGGCGCGATCTCGTTCGTGCGCTTGAAGTCGATCCACGTCTCGATCAGGTCCGGCGTGAACACGTCGCCCTGGAGGAGGAACTCGTGGTCGCGCTCCAGGGAGTCGAGGACGGCCGGGAGGGACGTCGGGACCTGGGAGACGCCCGCGTGCTCCTCGGGGGCCAGCTCGTAGAGGTCCTTGTCGATCGGCTCGGCCGGCTCGATCTTGTTCTTGATGCCGTCCAGGCCCGCCAGCAGCAGCGCCGAGAAGGCGAGGTACGGGTTGCCGGAGGAGTCGGGCGCGCGGAACTCGACGCGCTTGGCCTTCGGGTTGGAGCCCGTGATCGGGATACGCATCGCGGCGGAGCGGTTGCGCTGCGAGTACACCAGGTTGACCGGGGCCTCGAAGCCGGGGACCAGACGGTGGTACGAGTTCACCGTCGGGTTGGTGAACGCGAGCAGCGACGGGGCGTGCTTGAGGATGCCGCCGATGTAGTAGCGGGCGGTGTCCGACAGGCCCGCGTAACCGGCCTCGTCGTAGAAGAGCGGCTGGCCGCCGGTCCACAGGGACTGGTGGACGTGCATGCCCGAGCCGTTGTCGCCGAAGATCGGCTTCGGCATGAAGGTCGCGGTCTTGCCGTTGCGCCACGCCACGTTCTTCACGATGTACTTGAAGAGCTGGAGGTCGTCGGCCGCGGCGAGCAGCGTGTTGAACTTGTAGTTGATCTCGGCCTGGCCGGCGGTGCCCACCTCGTGGTGCTGGCGCTCGACCTGGAGGCCGGAGTTGGCCAGCTCCAGGGAGATCTCCGCACGCAGGTCGGCGAAGTGGTCGACCGGCGGGGTCGGGAAGTAACCGCCCTTGTAGCGGACCTTGTAGCCGCGGTTGTCCTCCAGCGCACCGGTGTTCCAGGCGCCCGCCTCGGAGTCGATGTGGTAGAAGGACTCGTTCTCGCGGGTCGCGAAGCGGACGGAGTCGAAGACGTAGAACTCCGCCTCAGGGCCGAAGTACGCAGTGTCGGCGATGCCCGTCGACGCCAGGTACGCCTCCGCCTTCTTCGCCACGTTCCGCGGGTCACGGGAGTACTGCTCACCCGTGATCGGGTCGTGGATGAAGAAGTTGATGTTGACCGTCTTGTCCTTGCGGAACGGGTCGACACGCGCGGTGGACAGGTCGGCGCGGAGCGCCATGTCGGACTCGTGGATGGCCTGGAAGCCGCGGATCGAGGAGCCGTCGAAGGCAAGTTCCTCGTCCGGGTCGAAGGCCGTCGCCGGCAGTGTGAAGTGCTGCATCACACCCGGCAGATCGCAGAATCGGACGTCGACGAACTTGACGTCCTCGTCCGCGATGAACTTCTTGGCCTCGTCGGCGTTCTGGAACATCCAGCTCCTCCTACTCCCGGCCGTCCGTGCCGGGGTGGTAGTTCGTTCGTGCGGCCAGTGCGGTGGCACACGTTGGATCCGACCTTAGGGACAGGTGATTTCTCAGGCATGACCCATTTGTTTCGACCAAGTTAACCGGACTCCGGCCGGGCGACCCACCTGTAGGTATCGAAAATCGGGCGCAGTACGGTGGTCGGGTGGACAACAGGGACGCAATCGGCTCGTGGCTCTCCGGACCGCGCGCAGCCGCGGAGGAAGCCGGTGTCGACTTCGGATACCGGGGGGAACAGCTGGGCCTGCCCGAGGAGGGCCCCGGCTCGATCGCCCGCCCGGGCCGCCGCCTCGGCGCCCTGGCCTTCGACTGGGGCCTGTGCCTCTTGATCGCATACGGCCTGGTCACGGACAGCTATAACGAGGCCGCGCAGGTCTGGGCACCGCTCATCCTCCTCGCCCTGCTCCTGCTCACCCTGGGCACACTCGGCTTCACCCCGGGCAAGCGGCTCTTCGGCCTGCGGGTCGTCGCCCTGGACACCGGTCGCGTCAGCCCGCTCCGCGCCGCGCTGCGGACGATCCTGTTCTTCCTCGCCCTCCCGCCCCTGATCTGGGACCGCGACGGCCGAGGACTGCACGACCGCTTGGCGCGCACCGTGGAAGTACGGATCTGACACTTTTCCGTGCAGTACGACGTTGGGGGCGCCCGGAGTGATCCGGGCGCCCCCAACGTCGTACGAGGGAGAGAGTGGGCGTCAGCGCATCTTGCCGCCGCGCGGCATGCGCATCCCCTTCGGCATGGGGCCCTTCGGCAGCGGCATGTTGCTCATCAGGTCGCCCATCGCCCGCAGCCGGTCGTTGGTGGCGGTCACCTGGGGGCCGGCGAGAACGCGCGGCAGCTTGAGCATCGTCGTACGGAGCTTCTTCAGCTCGATCTGGCCCTCGCCCGTGCCGACCAGCAGGTCGTGCACCGGCACGTCCGCGACGATGCGGGCCATCTTCTTCTTCTCGGCGGCCAGCAGGCTCTTCACCCGGTTCGGGTTGCCCTCGGCGACCAGCACGATGCCGGCCTTGCCGACCGCGCGGTGCACCACGTCCTGGCTGCGGTTCATCGCCACCGCCGGAGTCGTCGTCCAGCCCCGGCCGATGTTGTCCAGCACGGCTGCCGCGGCACCCGGCTGACCCTCCATCTGTCCGAACGCGGCCCGCTCGGCCCGGCGCCCGAACACGATCGCCGTCGCGAGGAAGGCGAGCAGGAGCCCGAGAATTCCGAGATAGATCGGGTGACCGATCAGGAAGCCGATCGCGAGGAAGACACCGAAGGTGAAGATTCCGACAGCCGCGAGTACAAGACCGATCTTCTTGTCGGCCTTGCGGGTCATCTTGTACGTCAGAGCGATCTGCTTGAGTCGCCCGGGGTTCGCGGCGTCCGCCGCGGTTTCCTTCCTCGCCATGCCGTGAAGTCTACGTGGCCTTGGAAGCGCCGACGACGGCGGTGCCGTCGGGAGGCGGTCTGGAGGTGGGGGAGCGGTGCTCAGTGACGGGTGGCCAGGGCCTGTTCGAGGACGCGCTGCGCCTCGACCCGGTCCTTGGCACGACGGCGGTCCTCCAGGACGGAGGTCCAGGCGTTCTGCCGGGCGGTGCGCTGGCCGCTGCTCATCAGCAGCGACTCGACGGCACGCAGTGCGTCGGTGAACGACGGAATGGGTGTGGCGCGAACGGGCGCGGCCTGCATGGTGGTGGTCCCCCCTCGGAACGGCTCTGGGTAAGGGTGCACATCGTGTAAAGACAGGGTCACTGATTGGTGTTACCAGGGCGTGACCTGCCGGTCAAACACCGATGAAGCCTTGATACGGAAGGTGAAAACGCCGATGCGGCCCTGACGTATGCCCTCAACTGGGAGGACGGTCAGGACCGCACGGAATCGGCCGTTACTGGCGGGTAGTTACTTGTGCGCGAATTCACACGTCCGCTGCGCCCTTGCTGGGCAGGGCGGGTGACGGTGTGTCAGGCCGGGTCAGACCGCCTGGGAGGCGATGTACGCCCCCCGCTTCTCGATCGCCATCTGGTAAAGCCGCCCGGCGCGGTACGAGGAACGCACCAGCGGTCCGGACATGACCCCGGAGAAGCCGATCTGTTCGGCCTCCTCCTTCAGCTCGACGAACTCGTGCGGCTTCACCCAGCGTTCGACGGGGTGGTGCCGGACGGTCGGACGCAGGTACTGCGTGATGGTGATCAGCTCGCACCCGGCCTCGTGCAACTGCCGGAGCGCCTCGCTGACCTCCTCGCGGGTCTCGCCCATGCCGAGGATGAGGTTGGACTTCGTGACCAGACCGTAGTCGCGGGCGTCGGTGATGACCTTGAGCGAGCGGTCGTAGCGGAAGCCCGGGCGGATGCGCTTGAAGATGCGGGGGACCGTCTCGACGTTGTGCGCGAAGACCTCGGGGCGGGAGGAGAAGACCTCGGCCAGCAGCTCCGGTACGGCGTTGAAGTCGGGCGCGAGCAGCTCGACCTTGGTGCGGCCGGCCTCGCGGGCCGCCGTCTGCTCGTGGATCTGGCGGACCGTCTCGGCGTACAGCCAGGCGCCGCCGTCTTCGAGGTCGTCACGGGCGACGCCGGTGATGGTGGCGTAGTTCAGATCCATCGTCACCACGGACTCCCCGACGCGGCGGGGTTCGTCGCGGTCGAGGGCCTCGGGCTTGCCGGTGTCGATCTGGCAGAAGTCGCAGCGGCGGGTGCACTGGTCGCCGCCGATGAGGAAGGTCGCCTCGCGGTCCTCCCAGCACTCGTAGATGTTGGGGCAGCCGGCTTCCTGGCAGACGGTGTGCAGGCCCTCGCTCTTCACGAGGTTCTGCATCTTCGTGTACTCGGGACCCATTTTCGCCCGGGTCTTGATCCACTCGGGCTTGCGCTCGATGGGGGTCTGGGCGTTCCGGACCTCCAGGCGCAGCATCTTGCGTCCGTCGGGTGCGACTGCGGACACGATGGCTCCCTGTAGCTTCGATTCTTCGGCGTACACCAGGGTACGCCCGTGCGCTTCCCGCCCTGCGAGACGGGCAACCTTCGGGACGGGGGGTGCATTCCCGGGGCGGTTTTTCTTCGCCCCCGCCGCCCCTACCCGTCCCATCCCTGGGGGCTGCGCCCCCAGACCCCCTTTGTCCTCAAACGCCGGACGGGCTGACATACCAGCCCGTCC
>NZ_JBSFDA010000256.1:0-10237 GCF_053593675.1 Streptomyces sp. NPDC002156
GGTTCGGGGGCGGAGCCCCCGAGGATGGGAACGGGTAGGGGCGGCGGGGGCGAAGAAAAGCCCTTACGCCGACGCGCCCTCGACAACCCGCGCCCGCAACTCCGCCCCCTCCAGAACCTCCCGCAACCGCCGCTCCACCACCGGCAGCACCTCCCCCACCGTCACATCCCGCCCCAACTCGTTCGCGAGCGACGTAACCCCCGCGTCCCGAATCCCGCACGGGATGATCCGGTCGAACCACACATTGTCCGGGTTCACGTTCAACGAGAAGCCGTGCATCGTGACCCCCTTCGCCACCCGGATCCCGATCGCCGCCAGTTTGCGGTCCTCGCGGCGCTGCCCGGCGTTGGACGGTGCGTACTCGGGCCCGTTCAGCCGAGGATCGAACTCGTCGTCCGTCAGACGCGGGTCCAGGTCCAGGGAGAGGCCGCCGAGCGTTGCCGCGGGGCGGGACTCCACCGGGTCACCCAGCACCCACACCCCACTTCGTCCCTCCACCCGCGACGTCTCGACACCGAACTCCGCGCACGTCCGGATCAACGCCTCCTCCAGCCGTCGTACGTGCGCCACGACGTCCACCGGACGCGGCAGCTTCTGGATGGGGTAGCCCACCAGCTGGCCCGGGCCGTGCCAGGTGATCTTGCCGCCGCGGTCCACGTCGATGACCGGAGTGCCATCGAGGGGGCGCTCGCTCGGGTCGGTACGCCGTCCGGCCGTGTAGACCGGGGGGTGCACGAGGAGCAGGCAGGTGTCGGGGATCTCGTCCGCGAAGCGGGCCGCGTGCACCCGGCGCTGCTCGTCCCAGGCCTCCTGGTAGTCGACGTACTCGACGCCGTCGACGACATCGGTGCCATCGGCGCCCTCCGTGCCGAATCCCATACGGACGAACCGCAACTCACTCACGGCAAGCGCCTCCCCGGCTACCTGGCTCCCTGGTTCCGTCAGGCACATAACGCGCCCAAGCCACTGTACGTCCGGCCGCTGCCCGTCAGTCCGGCGCCCAATCCTCACACGATCGGATGAATGTACGTCGAAATGTGCGATCGGCTGCTTACGCTCCGCTACATTCGCGCCGTTCGCCAGGCCATAAGGGCTGCTCACCAGCAAACCGGGCACATCAGAGGGCCCGAAGGCAGGAGACCGCACCGCAGATGACGGAACGACCCGCGCAGCGCACTCCCAATCGACAGCTCGCCGCGCTCATCGCAGAAGCGGGATTCTCCAACGCGGGTCTGGCCCGTCGGGTCGATCAGCTCGGCCTTGAACACGGACTCGATCTCAGATACGACAAGACATCGGTGACCCGATGGCTGCGTGGACAGCAGCCGCGCGGCACCACCCCCGCTCTCATCGCCGAGGTGTTCACCCGACGCCTGGGGCGACGCCTCACCGCCCAGGACCTCGGGCTCGACGCCTGCGCTCCCGTCTATGCGGGGCTGGAGTTCGCGGCCACTCCCGAGGAGGCCGTCGACATCGTCAGCGGCCTGTGGCGCAAGGACTCCGGCAGCCATGCCGAGCTGCGCAAGATCGCCTTCACCCCGGCGGGGCTCGTCGTGCCCAGCCGGGACTGGCTGATCGGGCGGCCCGACGACCGGGTCGGACGCGGTGACCAGCCGCCGCCCGCAGTCCGGGTGCCCGTGCAGGGGCGGCCCGGCGTTCCCCGGCAACGCGGGCAGGCCGAGCGCGGGCCCGGGCAGAAGGTCACCGGCGGCGACATCGCCGCCCTCCGGTCGGTGGGCGAGTTGTTCCGCACCCTCGACGACGCCTATGGCGGCGGCCACGCCAGACAGGCGCTCGTCCGCTACCTCGAACACGAGACCGAGCCCATGCTGCGCGGCACGTACGGCGAGCAGACGGGCCGTCGCCTGTTCGCGGCGGCCTCCGACCTCACCCGGCTCGCGGGCTGGACGTCGTACGACATCGCCGCGCACGGCCTCGCCCAGCGCTACTTCGTGCAGGCGCTGCGGCTCGCACAGGCGGCGGGGGACCGGGCGTACGGCTCGTACGTGCTGGCCACGATGAGCCGCCAGGCCGTCTACCTCGGGCACGGGCGGGAGGCCGTGCAGCTCGCGCGGGTGGCGCAGCAGGGTGTCGGTACGACCGCGCCGCCCGTCGTGCAGTCGCTGCTGCACGCGTGCGAGGCGCGCGCGCATGGGGTGCTCGGTGAGGTTCGGGCCTGTACGGCCTCGCTCGTACGGGCCGAACGTGCGCTCGAAGCGGCGCGGCCCGGTGACGAGGTGCCGCACTGGGCGCGGTTCTTCGACGAGGCGCAGCTCGCCGACGAGTTCGGGCACTGTCATCGCGATCTGCAGCAGTTCCGGGCCGCCGCGCAGCATGCGGAGCGCTCGTTGCAATTGCGTGCGCCTGCGTTCGCTCGCAGTCGGCTCTTCTGCCGGGTTGTGCTTGCCTCGGCCCGGCTGGGGCTGGGCGAGTTGGACCAGGCCTGTCAGTTGGGTGCGGAGGCGGCGGGGGCGGCGGCGGAGATGCGGTCTGTGCGGGCGACGGAGTATGTGCGGGACTTTGAGCGGCGGTTGGAGCCCTATCGGGACGCGGCGCCCGTCAGGGGGTACCGGGACAAGGTTGCTGCGCTCGGGTAGGTGCGGTGTGGGGTTGCCGGTTCGGTGCGGCGCCGTCGTGGCTGGTCGCGCAGTTCCCCGCGCCCCTGAAGGGGCGCGGCCGAACCGTCGCTGTCAAGCCCCTGCCCGTCAGGGCTGCGGGTGCTGCTGCCTTCGCTTACGCCGCCTCGGCCGTTGCCGTCGTACACGTCGGCAATGGTTCCGGCACCTGCACCGGGTCCGCGCCCAAATCCGTGAGGATGGCGGACGCGGCTCGGTGGCCCGAGTGCAGGGCGCCCTGGACTGTGCTGGTGTCGCGGTGGTCGCCGCATACGTACAGGCCTGCCAGGAGGCGTACCGGGCGGCGTAGGTCGTGGGGTGGGCGCATCGCCGGTACCGCCTCGGCGGTGTGGTGCACGGCTAGGGTCTCCCAGCGGGTGGTCGACATGCCGTAGAGGCGGGACAGGTGGGCTCGTACCGCCGTGTCCACGTCCTGTGGAGGGGTGCCCAGCACCGTTGACGAGATCAGCGGGCGGCCTGCGGGGGAGCGGGACGGGTCCACGCGGCTGATCACCGACGTGTGCGCCACCGGGCCCCGGCGGTCCGCGTCCAGGAGCAGGAACGCGCCGGTCTCCGGGGGCTCGTCGGTCGTGTGGTGGACGACCGTCACCGGGTGGAAGTCGGGTACGCGCAGGCCGGGCAGCAGATCGGCGGCGGCGCGGGCGTCGGTCGCCACCAGGAGCGCGCGGCAGCGCAGTTCGCCGTGGTCGGCCGTGGTCACGAGGTTCGTGGCGATGGACGTGACCCGCACCCCGGTGTGCACCGTGCCCGGCGGCAGTGTCCGCGCCAGCAGCTCCGGCAGGGTCTCCGCGCCGCCCTCCGGCACACACAGCCGGCCGCTCGCGAACGCCCGCAGCGCGAGATCCGCGCACCGGCTCGACGTGGTCAGCTCGGGGTCGCAGAGCAGCGCGGCGAGCAGCGGGCGCAGGAAGCCCTCGATCGTCCGTGCGGGCAGGCCGCGGTTGGCCAGGGCGCGGGCGGCCGGCAGCTCGGGGCGGGCCAGCAGGCGCTGTACGGGGACGGCGGCGAGCCGGCCCAGTGCGGCGCCCAGCCGGGCCTGGTCGACCGCTCCGCCGACCGCCCCGGCGAGCGGTGCGCCGGTGCGCGCCCCCACCGATGCCACCGGCCGGGGGGACCTGGCCGCCCGCGCCGGCCTGGGGGCGCTCGCCAGGGCGCGCACCGCACCGAGTGCGCCCCGTGCGCCCCCGCCGCTCAGCGGAGCGCCCGCACGGTGCCTGCGTCCGTCGCTGTGCACCAGGACACCGGGTGCGAAGGGACGCAGGACGAGCGCGTCGAGGCCCGGGGTCAGCCGCAGTTCGGGGTACGACGTGGACAGCAGCTGCCCGATCCGGTCGAGCCGGAAACCGTCGACCTTCTCGGTCGCCATCCGGCCCCCGACGTAAGGGGCGGCCTCCAGGACCGCGGTCGTTACTCCTGCGCTGGTCAGCCGATGGGCGGCCGCGAGTCCGGCGACCCCGGCCCCCACGATGACGACGTCCGCCTGGTACGCGGGCTCAAGCACGTGCCCTCCCTCGATCGCGGTGTGACGCGGCCGGCCAGGGCTCCGCTGCCCCAACAGGCGTACGGGATAAGCGAGTTCGGTCGTTCGGACCGTTCGGACCGAGAGTAGGGCGGCTCGCGGCAGGCGGAAGTCGCGCATGAACAGGGCACGGTCGCACAGCGGTCGCATGCCGTCGCACACGGTCAACCGGGGTGCGGACCCGGGGCGCGGAGGGGGATCAGGCGAGCGCCGCCCGGATCGCGTCGTCGATCTCCGGGAACGCGAACGTGAACCCGGACTCAAGGAGCCGCTTCGGCAGCACGCGCGCGCTGCCGAGCACATCCCCGGACATCTCGCCCAGCACCAGCCGCAGCACGGGCGACGGCACCGTGAAGAGCGTCGGCCGGTGCAGCACACGCCCCATCGCCGCAGTGATCTCGCGGTTGGTGAGCGGCTGGGGCGCCGTCAGGTTGAACGGCCCGGACAGCCCGTCGGTGTCGATGAGATGCCGGATCGCGGCCACCTCGTCGTGCAGCGAGACGAACGACCAGTACTGCCGCCCGTCGCCCATCCGCCCGCCGAGGCCCGCCTTGAACAGGGGAAACAGCTTTCCCCAGGCCCCGCCCCCGCGCGCCACCACCAGCCCGGTCCGCGCGAAGGCCGTCCGGACGCCCGCCTCCTGGGCCGGGCCCGTGGCCGCCTCCCACTCCACGCACAGCGACGGCAGGAAACCGTCCCCCGCGGGGGCGTCCTCGTCCACGGACCGCTCGCCGGTCTCCCCGTAGTAGCCCATCGCGCTGCCGTTCACGAAGACCCGCGGCGGCTCGTCCAGCGAGGCGACCGCCTCGGCGAGCGTCGCCGTCCCCAGAAGACGGCTCTCCCGGATCGTCCGCTTGTACGAGTCCGTCCAGCGCCGGTCCCCGACCCCCGCCCCGGCCAGGTTCACCACGGCGTCGCAGCCCACGAGCCCGGCCGTGTCGACCGTCCGCCCCGCGGGGTCCCAGCGGACCTCGTCCTTCGTCCGGGGCGCACGCCGTACCAGGCGGCGCACCTCGTGCCCGTCGGCGGTCAGGGACCGCACCAGGGCCGTACCGATGAGACCGGACGCACCGGCCACCACGATTCGCGAGCGTTCCATGGTCCCATCCTGCGCCACCGGCCCCTGACCCGTTGTCGTACCCCCGCTCTACAGTGATCTCCATGCCGCCCGACTCCCAGCCATCACACCAGCCGAACGACGCGTACGAGAGCCGCGAGCCGTCCGTGCGCCTCGCCCTGCCCGACGACGAGGACGTCCTCGGCCGGCTCGACCGCGCCACCTGGTCCACCCTGCACGCCGTCTCGCCCCGGCCCAGACAGCCGTACACCCCGTTCTTCAGCGAGAACTCCGACCCGGGCGACCATCTGGTCGCGGTGGCCGGTGACGGTCCGGTCGTGGGCTATGTCAAGCTCGGCCGGCCCACCCCGCTCGCGTCGAACGCGCATGTCCGGCAGATCCAGGGGCTCGTCGTCGCCGACGAGGCGCGCGGCATGGGCGTGGGGCGGCTGCTGATCCGGGCCGCCGTGGCCGAGGCCCGCGGCCGGGGCGCCCTGCGCCTCTCGCTGCGCGTCCTCGGACACAACACCCCGGCCCGCAGGCTGTACGAGTCGGAGGGCTTCGTCGTCGAGGGCATACAGCCCCGGGAGTTCCTGCTGGACGGGGAGTTCGTGGACGACGTACTCATGGGCCGGGAGCTGTAGTCAACAAGGGGTCAGGACGTCTACGACGTGACCAGGTCGCCCGTGTCCACCGGTGTCGTCGAGGCCGCCGCGCGTTCCGCGTCGCCGGAGACCTCGTCCACCGTCAGGACGTAGCCCGTCTCGTCGTCGGACGTGGAGCGGGCGAAGACCACGCCGTACACCTTGCCGTCCGTGGTGAGGAGGGGGCCGCCGGAGTTGCCGGGGCGGACGGTCGAGCGGATCGAGTAGATCTCGCGGGTCACCGTCTCGTCGTTGTAGATGTTCTGGCCCCGCGCCCGCACCTTGTCGGCGACCGTCGCCGCCTGCAGATTCAGGTCGCCGTCCTGCGGATAGCCCGCGACCACCGCCGAGTCGCCCCGCTTCGCGCTGTCGTCGAAGCGCAGCACGGGGGCGCGCAGATCGGGGACGTACAGCACGGCCACGTCCTTGTCGGGGTCGAAGAGCACCACCCGCGCCTCGTACGCCGTCCCGACGCCGCCCACCCGGACGGTCGGGTCGTCGATGCCCGCCACCACATGGGCGTTGGTCATCACATGCCGGGCGGAGTAGACGAAACCGCTGCCCTCGCGGCCCTGGTTGCCCGCGACGCCCTCGACCTTGACCGTGCTCATCTTGGCCGCGTTCGTCGCGCTCGCCGTGACACTGTCACCGGTGGGCTTGGCGACACTCGTCGCCGGTTCGTTCTCGAAGGGGTTGAAGACCTGCGGGAAGCCCGCCTGGGTGAGCGCGGACGTGGCCCGGGAGAACCAGGTCGGGGTGGTCTCCGGCATCGCGTTCTGCACCGCGCCCAGCAGCGCCGAGTCCCGGATCGCCGTTGTGACCAGCGGCGAGGAGGAGGCGCCCAGGACGCTCGCGGCCACCCAGGCCACCATCAGCACGGCGACCGCGTTGGCCGCGGCCCCGCCCACCCCGTCGGCGACCCGCAGCGGCCCCTGGTCCAGCTCGCGGCGCAGCTTCAGCGCGAGTCTGCCCATCAGCTCATGACCCACCACGGCCGGCACCAGCACCGTGAGCACGGCCGTCACCGTGGCGCCGGGCGTCCCGGCCTCGACCAGCTCCATGATCCACGGCAGCACCCACACCCCGATGACGGCGCCGCCCACGAACCCGGCCAGTGAGACACAGCCCGCCACCAGACCACGCCGGTAACCGGACGCGGCGTAGCCGAGAATCACCAGCAACAGCAGGATGTCGAGCAGGTCCACTCCGGCCGCCTTTCTCCTGGACCCTTTGGTCCCCCTGTACATGCGGTTTACATGCGGTAGTACGCGCGGGACGGGCCCGGTGATCAGCCGCCGCTCACTCCCACAGGCGCTTCAGATCCCCGGACCTCTAAAAACGTCCCGGACCGGGACGTTGGTTCCACCAAGTGGCACACCACACATCGCGGGCGGAACGGAACCGACCCACAGTTGGGCCCATGGGGAGCAAGGGGTCCATGGGCGACCCGCGTGTCCACCGCGTGCCGGGCGCCGCCCGCGCGGTGCTCGCCTGCCTGCCCGGAATCGCCGCCGCCGTCGGCCTGCTCCTCTGCGCGGCGGGCATCGACCGTACGACCGCGCGCCCCGCCCACCCCGTCGCGGCCCGCCCGGCCGTCGCCCACCCCGCCGCCAAGCCGCGCATCGTGCCCCGTACCGCCTGGATCGCGGACGCCGAACGCAGCCAGCCGCCGCCGCGCTACGACGACCGGGTCGTCGGCGTGTTCATCCACCACACCGACTCGCCCAACGGCTACGACTGCGCCGACGCGCCCCGCATCATCCGCTACCTGTACGCGGGCCAGACCGGCAGCCGGGACTGGGACGACATCGGCTACAACTTCGTCGTCGACCGCTGCGGCACCATCTACGAGGGCCGCGCGGGCGGCGTCGACCGACCCGTCACCGGCGCCCACACCCAGGGCTTCAACCACCGCACCACCGGCATCGCCGCCCTCGGCACCTTCACCGCGGGCGTCCCCGTGCCGCAGGCCATGACGGACGCGATCGCCGCCCTCGCCGCCTGGAAACTCGGCCTCTCGGGCACCGACCCGCGCACCCGCGTACCCCTGGTCTCCAGCAACAGCCTGAGCCGCTACCGCTCCGGCACCACCGTCTCCCTGCCCGCCCTGGCAGGCCACACCGAGGGCTACATGACGAGCTGCCCCGGCGCCGCCCTCACGGCCCGCCTCCCGGCGATCAGACAGACGGCGGCGCGACTGCAGGGCAGGCGCTGAGGCGGAAGCCGGAAGTGGGCCCGCTCGGGCTCACAGGTACGTCACAGCGCACTCACGGAGACGCCCCAACTCCCGGTCCTACCTTCGTCGTACGCACTGACTGGAGGTGGGGATCATGAGCAGCAGCAGTCGTACGAACCCGCTGGAGCGGGCCGACGGCAAGAGGTCTTCCGGCGGCTGGGTCGGGGGAGCGCGGGGTCCGTGGACCGTGCTCTGCGCGGTGGCGACGGTCGTCCTGGGCCCGGCGGCGGTCACGGCCTCCGCCCTCGACCAGGCCAACGCGGCCCCCATGCACCACGCGGTACGGGCCGACCAGACGCAGCAGGCGTACATCCCGTCGGACCTGACCCGCAGGCGCACGGCGGTATGACGAACGGGCCCCGTGGGCGGGTCAGCCGCCCTTGAAGCGCTGCCACAGCTTGGGGAACCGGTCGGCGAGCGCCCCTTCGTCCGCCAGGTCGATCGGTGTGCCCTCGGGCTCCGCGGGCGCGGGCGGAATACCCAGGTCCGGGGTGACGGTGCCGGTGAGCTGCTCGTACGCCTCGTCGGCCGCGTAGCCCAGCTCCTCGCCGTCCCCGTCGATCTCGTCGTCGAAGTCGTCGAGCAGATCGGCGAGCGAGTCGGGATCGCCGTGCAGAGCACCCTCGAAAACCTCCCGGCCCTGCCCGATCAGCCAGCACCGGAAGAAATCGAAGCCGTCCTCGCCGGCCCCGTCGAGCAGCACGCGGGCGGCGCCCCACAGGTCCCAGCGGTAGGCGCGGTTGTAGCGCGACTCGAAGTGCCGGGCGAAGTCCAGGACCGAGTCCGGATCGAGCTGGAGCAACCGCTCGACCAGCAGATCGGCCTGATCCTCGGGGTCACCCTCGGCGGCCTCACGGGTCGCGTCCACCAGCTCCCAGAACTCCGTCTCGTCCATCACGGGTCCAGCATCGGCCCTGGGGGGAAGGCGCGCACGTGGAGCTGCACGGATTGTGATGGGGTGTACAGGGTTCGTCGGGGTGTGGTGCGCGCGCTCATGATGACGTGGTGCGGGTGCTCATGCCGTGTATGCGGGTGTTCATGCCGTGTAGAGGGCCGTCAGCCGCCGCGCGTCCCGTGCGAACCGCGCCCGCAGCTCCGGCGGCGCCAGCACCTCCGCCTCCGCTCCGAGCGCCGCCAGCTGCGTATGGGCGACCTCCGCCGACTCGACCGCGAGCGTCACGGTGACCAGGCCCTGGTCGTCGGGTTCGCCTCCGGCCGCGAGCGCGTCCCTGGCAGCAACAGGATCGACGGCGTACGGAAGTCTGCGCACCCCTTCCGCCGAGAGCCGTACGACGATCTCCGCGCGCAGGATCGACCGCGCGAACTGCGCCGCGCGCTCCGCCCAGAACGCGGGGAGGTCGAAGGTGTCGTCGCGGGTGAAGCGGCCCTCGGAGACCTGGACGGAGGTGAACCGGTCCACGCGGTACACCCGGAAGGGCCCAGGACCGGTGTGCTCCGGCACCCGGGCGCACAGGTACCAGACGCCCGCCTTGAGGACGAGTCCGTACGGCTCCAGGGTGCGCTCCACGTCGGCGTCGGCGGGGCCGCGACGGTAGCGGGCCAGGACCGTACGGTCGTCCCACACGGCTTCCGCGACGGTGGGCAGCGACTCGGGGGTGGGGGGTTCGCTGAACCAGGCGGGGGCGTCCAGGTGGAAGCGTTGGGCCGCTGTGCGGGGGGTGTCGTGGAGGGCGGGCTGGAGCGCGGCGGCCACCTTGAGGCGGGCCGCCGAGGCGGCGTCCTCCAGGCCCATCTCGCGCAGGGCGCCTGGCACTCCGCTGAGGAACAGGGCCTCTGCCTCGCTGCGGGCCAGTCCGGTGAGCCGGGTCCGGTACCCGCCGACCAGCCGGTATCCGCCGACCCGCCCCCGGTCTGCGTACACGGGCACGCCCGCCTCGGACAGCGCCTGTGCGTCCCGGGCGACGGTCCGCTCGGAGACCTCCAGCTCCCGGGCCAGCTCGGCGGCGGTCATGGCTGGCCGGGCCTGAAGAAGCAGCACCATCTTGATGAGACGAGCAGCACGCATGGAGGCCATGATGCCGGGTTGTCCCGCCCCCGCCGCCCCTACCCGTTCCCATCCCTGGGGGCTGCGCCCCCAGACCCCCGCTGTCGGCCTGAACGGCCTCGTCCTCAAACGCCGGACGG
>NZ_JBSFDA010000257.1:0-10091 GCF_053593675.1 Streptomyces sp. NPDC002156
GCGCACCTGGACGGTGACGGCGGTCGAGATGAAGAGCCCGGTGCTGCCGGGTCTCAACGCGGACCCGCAGGACCCGCGCGCGGTGCAGCTGGCCCTCACCGAGGAGGGCAGCGAGATCGCCCGGCGTGCGATCAAGGTCGTACAGGGGCTGCTTCAGCAGTTGCTGGAGCCCCTCGGCGGCCTGGACAGCGAGCGCGCCCGGGAGTTCACCCGCGACCTGGCACTACTGCTCGACACCCCGCTCCACGCCGACCCCGAGAAGGAGCAGTCATGACCACATCCACCGCGCCCGCGCTCAACCCTCGTGTCATAGCCCTGGCGCACTACGCCGCACGAGGCGTCCTGGAAAATGTGCTGGCCCGTCATGGCGTCACCTTCCAGCAGTCGGTGACGCTCAGGCTCGCCGTCGTCGCCGACGGGCCCGTCGACCGCGAGCATCTGGTCGGCGAGGTCGTCGACGCGCTGAAGATCGACAAGGCCGACGCGCACGCGGTCGTCGACGAACTCGTCGGGGCCGGGCTGTTGACGGCCGAGTCCGCCCTGCTCAGGGCCACGGACGCGGGGCGCGAGCTGTACCGCACCACCAGCGCCGAGACCGCCCCCTACTCCGCGCGGATCTACGCCGGCATCCCCGACGAGGATCTGGCCGTCGCCGGCCGGGTGCTGTCGCTGATCACCGAGCGGGCCAACACGGAGCTGGCCGCCATGGCCTGACCAGCGGTGGAATGAACGACCGCCCGGGCCGGTTACCGCCTCCGAAGGAGGCACGAGTGAAGACCACGACGGACACGTACTACGACCACGGGACGGCGGCGGAGCGCTGGGAGCGGGCGCGGCTGTTCTTCGACGCCAAGGACTACGCCGGTGCGGCGCGGGTGCTGGGCGGGCTGGTCGAGGAGGTGCCGGAGCAGACCGCACCCCGGCTGCTGCTGGCTCGCGCCTACTACCACTCGGCCCAACTGCGGCGCGCGGAGGCCGAGTTGCTCGTCCTCGTCGAGCGCGACCCGGTGGAGCAGTACGCCCGGCTGCTGCTCGGACGCACCCTCCAGCGCCAGGGCCGCCACGAGGAGGCCGCCCCGCACATGAAGCTCGCGTCGGCCCTCGCGGGCGACTTCGAGTAGTCGACCGTACGACGGACACGACAGGCTCGACATGCACAACGACGGCCCGGCTCCCCGGACAGGGGGCCGGGCCGTTTCGTCTCTGCTCCCTGTCTACCAACTACCTACTGCGCGCCCGCCCGTTCCTTGTACGTCCGGTTGCCGCGCCGGTGGTCGATCTCTCCCAGGATCACGTCCACGGCGATGAAGGCGGCGAGCGGAATGCCGAGCAGCGGAACGAAGTAGCCCACGACGGCCACGACCGCCATCAGCGGTACGAGGAGCAGCGGGGGCACCTGCTGCCAGGCGCCGCGCGGGATCGGGCGGCCGAAGGCGGAGGCACGGCCGCGCAGCCACCACATGCGGTAGCCCCACAGGATGAGCAGGACCAGGGAGGCCGCCAGCGCCATCAGGACGAGCTGGTTGACGATCCCGAAGAGGACGCCGGTGTGGGCGTCGATGCCCCAGCGGGTCAGTTTCGCGAGCACCGGGTAGTCCGCGAACCGGACGGTGTCGAGGACCTCGCCGCTCGTCGGGTCGACGGCGACCGCGTCCTGCTTGGTGGGCCAGCTGCGCTGGACCTGCTTGACGACGTACGCCGAGGTCTCGTCGGCGGGCGGGACGATCTCGACCGGGTCGCTCAGGCCCTCGGCGCGGGCCGAGGCGAGGACCTTGTCGAGGCCGACGCCGTGCTCGGTGGTGCTCCCGGAACCGGCCGCCGCGTCGTGCCCCGTGTGCTCGCCGCCCGCCGCGGAGGAGACCGACGGGGTGGACTGGCCGAGGGAGGTGCGCAGGACGTCGATGTTGGCGCCCGCGTAGGCCGACCAGGTCAGGCCGGTCGCGGAGAGGAAGATGAAGCCGACCGAGGCCCAGACGCCGACGGTGCCGTGCAGGCCGAGGGTGCGGCGGCGTCCGCTGGTGCCGCGTATCTTGCGCTGCGTACGGCGGCGGGCGAACCACAGCACCAGACCGCCGCCCGCGATCACCCACAGCCAGCTCGCGGCGAGTTCGCTGTAGAGACGGCCGTTCTCGCCGAGGTGCAGATCGCGGTGGAACTCGTCGATCCAGGTCCGCACCGGCAGCGCGCCCGTCGATCCGTACTGTTCGAGCGCGCCCTCGACCTTGGCGGTGTACGGGTCGACGAACACGGCGAGCGTGTGGGTCTCGCCGACACCGGGCACGCCGGACAGCATCACTCGTGTCGTCTCGTCGTCCTCGGGCGAGGGACGTACGGCCGTCACGGTGCCCTCGGGGTGGGCCTCGCGGGCGGCGGCCACCTGCTCGGAGATCGGCAGCTTGGTGTCCCCGACGGAGACGGTCATCTCATCGGCGTAGATGATCTTCTCGGCCTGGAACGAGGCCGCGTACAGAAAGCCGGTCAGAGCGGCGACCAGCAGGAACGGGGCGACGAGCACGCCCGCGTAGAAGTGCAGCCGCAGCACGAGCGGGCGGAGCGTGGCGGCTGCGGACGGTTTCGCCGGGGCGGAGGGTTTCGACCCGTCCGACGAATCCGGGGAGTCCGGGGATTCGTCCGTCGTGGTCGTGGGAGCGGTGGACATCGGCGGGGTTCTCCGGAGGGCTGGGGACGGTGAGCGGGGGGCGGCCGTGCGGGCGTACAGCTGTGGGGGCGGTCCAGTAGTCGGATGGACGGGCCGTCGAGTTCCCGGCCCCGCAAGTGGCGTACGTCACACAGGGGGACGTCGGTTGTCAGAGGTGCGTGACATCCTGTCGCCATGGCAACTCCCCATGACCCAAGCGCCCTTGCCGACCATGTCGAGCGACTCCTGGCCGTCGGCGGCCCGTTGCCGATCGTCGCCGCCGGAGACCCGGTACTGCGGCGCGCCTCCGTGCCCTTCGACGGGCAGCTCGGCCCGGAGCTGCTGACCCGCTTCGTGGAGGCGCTGCGCGAGACCATGCGCGATGCCCCGGGCGTCGGTCTGGCGGCCCCTCAGGTCGGGGTGGGGCTGCGGATCGCGGTCATCGAGGACCCGGCTCCGGTGCCGGAGGAGGTGCGGGTGGTGCGCGGGCGGGTGCCGCTGCCGTTCCGGGTGATCGTGAATCCGGCGTACGAGGCGGTCGGCAGCGAGCGGGCCGCGTTCTTCGAGGGCTGTCTGAGCGTGCCGGGCTGGGGGGCGGTGGTGTCCCGGCCCGCGGCGGTACGGCTCACGGGCCAGGACGAGTACGGACGTCCGGTGGACGAGGTGTTCACGGGGTGGCCGGCCCGGATCGTCCAGCACGAGACCGACCATCTGGACGGCACGCTCTATCTGGACCGGGCGGAGCTGCGCTCGCTGTCCTCCAGCGCGGCCATGGTGGAGCGGTGGGGCCAGCCGACCCCGGCGGAGGCGGCCAAGGAGCTGGGCTTCACCCTCTGACCGCCTCCCGCGCTCTCGTCCCTACTTCCCGTCGCGGAACGCCTCCAGCAACCGCAGCCAGACCTCGCTGATCGTCGGATACGACGGCACCGCGTGCCACAGTCGGCTCAGCGGCACCTCGCCGGCGACGGCGACGGTCGCGGAGTGGATCAGTTCGCCCACTCCGGGGCCGACGAAGGTCACGCCGAGCAGGGTCTCGCTGTCCAGGTCGACGACCATGCGGGCGCGTCCCCGGTAGCCGTCGGCGTACAGGCCCGCGCCCGCGACCGAGGAGAACTCCACGTCGACCGCGCGCACCCGGCGGCCCGCCTGCTCCGCCTCGGCCAGGGAGAGGCCGACCGCCGAAGCCTCCGGGTCGGTGAAGACGACCTGCGGGACCGCGCCGTGGTCGGCGGTGGCCGCGTGGGCGCCCCAGGGGTCGGTCTCCAGGAGCGGTACACCGGCCGCGCGGGCGGCGATGGCGGCGCCCGCGATCCTGGCCTGATACTTGCCCTGGTGGGTGAGGAGGGCGCGGTGGTTGACGTCTCCGACCCCGTACAGCCACTCGCTGCCGGTGACCCGGAGGCTGTCGTCGACGGGCAGCCAGGAGCCCGGTTCCAGGCCGACCGTGTCGAGCCCGATGTCGTCGGTGCGCGGGGCGCGGCCGACGCCGAAGAGGATCTCGTCGGCCTCGATCCGGTCGCCGGTGTCCGTGACCGCCACGACGGTGCCGTTCTCCCTGGTCACCGACCGGACCGAGGTCCCCGTGCGGACGTCGGTGCCCGCCTCCGCCAGCGCCTCGGCGACCAGCTCACCGGCGAACGGCTCCATGCGGGGCAGCAGTCCCTTGCCCCGGACGAGCAGGGTGACCTGTGAGCCGAGTGCCTGCCAGGCCGTGGCCATCTCGACGGCGACGACACCGCCGCCGACCACGATCAGGCGGCCGGGCACCGACTTGGCGCTGGTCGCCTCGCGGCTGGTCCAGGGCCCGACCTCGGCGAGGCCCGGCAGATCGGGCAGCTGGGCGCGGGTACCCGTGCACACGGCGACCGCGTGCCGGGCCGTCAGCACCCGCGTCGAGCCGTCCTCGCCGGTCACCGTCACCGTGCGGGGCCCGGCGAGGCGCCCCTGGCCCCGGTAGAGGTCGGCGCCGATGGAGTCGAGCCAGCCGATCTGTCCGTCGTCCTGCCAGTTCGAGGTCTCGTAGTCGCGGTGGGCGAGGACCGCTTCGGCGTCCAGGGAGCCCTGCACGAGGTGACTCAGGCCGGGCACGCGGCGGGCGTCGGCGCGGGCGATGACCGGGCGCAGCAGGGCCTTGCTGGGCATACAGGCCCAGTAGGAGCACTCGCCGCCGACCAGTTCGCTCTCCACGATCGCGGTGGAGAGGCCGGCCGCGCGGGTGCGGTCGGCCACGTTCTCCCCCACGGGTCCGGCACCCAGCACCACTACGTCGTACACGTTGGATTCCGTTTCCGTCATGGGGCCAGTCTGGTGGGTGGTGTGGCCCGTGGCCACACGGGTACGCGCGCGGAATACGCCGTCGCCGGGACGTGTTGTGCGAGCGCGATCCACCGGTAACGACCCGACAGCAGGAAGAGGAATCAGGTCATGAGCAGCACCGTGGAGCTGACCAAGGAGAACTTCGACCAGACGGTCACGGAGAACGAGTTCGTGCTGATCGACTTCTGGGCATCGTGGTGCGGACCGTGCCGTCAGTTCGCCCCGGTGTACGAGAAGGCCGCCGACGAGAACCCCGATCTGGTGTTCGGCAAGGTGGACACGGAGGCGCAGCCGGAGCTGGCGCAGGCCTTCGGTATCCAGTCCATCCCGACCCTGATGATCGTCCGCGACCAGGTCGCCGTCTTCGCCCAGCCGGGCGCCCTCCCCGAGGCCGCCCTGACAGACGTCATCGGCCAGGCCCGCAAGCTGGACATGGACGAGGTCCGCAAGTCGGTGGCGGCCCAGCAGGCGGAGTAGCCGCCGGGCCGCCCCTTGAGGGGCCGCAGGCCCCCTCAAGGGGCGCGGGGAACTGCGCGACCAGCCACGACGGCCCCGCAGTCGACAACGCACCCAGAGAGTTCTAGAAGGGGTACGGCGCGACATCTCCCCGCACAGTGGTCCACCGCACGTCGGTGAACGCCTCCAGGTTCGACTCCCCACCGAACCGCGCACCAGTCCCGGAGGCCGCAACCCCACCGAACGGCGCCACGGCCTCGTCGTTGACCGTCTGGTCATTGATGTGGACGATCCCGGTCGGAATGCGCTCGGCGAGGTCGAGCCCGCGCGCGGTGTCACGAGTGACGATGCCGAGCGACAACCCGTAGGGCCCGACGGCGGCAAGGGCAGCGGCCTCGTCAGCGGTGGCGAACGACCGTACGGGCGCGACCGGACCGAAGACCTCCTCCGCGTACGCGGGGGTGCTGTCGTCGACGTCGGCGAGAACCGTAGGCCGGTAGAACAGCTCCTCGTGCGTGCCGCCGGCCGCAAGCCTCGCACCGCTCGCCGTGCTGGACTCCACCAGCCCGTGGATCTTGGCGAGCTGCGCGCCGTCGATGATCGGGCCGAGGTGGACGTGGGCGCGGTGCGGGTCGCCGACGGCGAGGGAGTCGGCCTTGGCGGCGAGCCGCTCGACGTACTCCCCGTACAGCGACTGGTGGACGAGGTGGCGGCCGGTCGTCATGCAGATCTGGCCCTGGTGGAAGAAGGAGCCCCACGCGGCGGTGGAGATCACCGCGTCGAGATCGGCGTCCTCCAGGACGATCATGGCGGAGTTGCCGCCGAGTTCCAGGTGGACCCGCTTGAGATGGCGGCCCGCCGCCTCGCCGACGGCCCGGCCCGCCGCCGTGGAGCCGGTGAAGGAGATGACCGGGACGAGCGGGTCGGCGACCAGGGCCTGGCCCGCGTCGGGGCCACCGGGCAGGACGTGCAGCAGGTCCTCGGGCAGGCCCGCCTCGGCGAAGATCGCGGCCAGCGACAGCCCGCCGCAGACCGCGGTGCGCGGGTCCGGCTTCAGGACGACCGCGTTGCCTAGCGCGAGCGCCGGGGCGACGGAGCGGATGGAGAGGATCAATGGGGCGTTGAACGGCGAGATCACGCCGACCACCCCGACGGGCACCCGCCGGGTGTAGGACAGCCGGGGCGCCTCGGAGGGCAGCACCTGTCCGGCGGGGCGGGAGGCGAGGGCGGCGGCCTCGTAGCACTCCTGGGCGGCGACGTGCAGCTCGAACTCGGCCTTGCCGGGAATCGAGCCGGACTCGCGGACGATCCAGTCGCGCAGTTCCTCCGCGTGTGCGGCGAAGAGGTCCCCGGCCTTGCGGAGCACCCCGGCGCGGACGAAGTGCGGGGTGCGCGCCCATGCCGCCTGGGCGGTACGGGCGGCCTGCGCGGCCGGTCCGACGTCCTCACCGGTGGCGAGTACGACCGTGCCGAGCGCCTCGCCGGTGGCGGGCTCGGTGACGGTGTACTCGGGGCCCGAAAGGGGACGGGCGGCGTGGGACTGCCAGGTCTTGGGGTCGAGCAACGGCATTGCGGCTCTCCGTTCAGTCACCGGCGGGACGCGCGGAGCGAACGCGGGTCCCGTTGTGGTTCGCGGCCGTCCGTCGGCCGCGGAGCGGGATGCGGTGACCCGGCGCACGGCAAAGCAGCACGCGGTGTCCGGTGTTCGACGACATCCCCATCTGGTTGAGCGTGCAACATCCTATGGCCTGTCAGCCGAATCGGGCCGACGCAAAGCAACGGCACTTCACCCCCACACACCAGTCCCACCACAGCCAGACAGCCGGCCACCGAGACGCGCCCCAAAGGGGCGCGAGGAACTGCGCGACCAGCCCCCACCAGCCCGCAGAGAACCCCAAACCTCACGCACCCGACCCCACAAGCCCAGCGCAGCGGCTCAGCTGGAGTCGCGGTGGACGAGTGTCGCGCCGAGGACATGGTGGGTCTCGGGGGCGGCCCCGGGATTGCGCACCGCGCGGTCGACGAGTTCGGCGAGGTCCTTCCCGGCCGGGAGTTCGATGTGGACCGTGCTCAGTCTGGGCCGCAGCAGCCGGCCGAGGACCAGGTCGTCGGCGCCGACCAGCGCCGTGTCGTCGGGGACGGTGACGCCCGCGTCCTGCAGGGCGCGCATCAGGAGCATCGCGTACTCGTCGTTGAACGCGAAGACGCCGTCCAGGCCGAGTTCGGGCCAGCGAGCGGCGAGGCGGGCCGCGGACTCCTCCTCGTAGGCGAGCGACAGGACGGTCACCGAGGCGTCCGTACCCTCCACCGCTCTGCGCACCCCGTCGAGACGGGGCTTGGAGAAGACCTTCATGCCCGGCTCCTCGGGCACGACGACACCGATCCGGCGGCGGCCACGGGCGTACAGGTGCGCGCCCGCGCTGCGGCCGACACCCTCGTGGTCGATGAGCATGCTGTGCGCGCCCTCGATGCGCTCGGAACCGAGCGTGACGACGGCCCGCGCGCCGGAGCGCTTGAGGACGGCCACGCCCTGCGGTCCGAGCCCGCCGACGGGCACGAGGACGGCGGCGGGCCGCAGTTCGGCCCAGGCCCGGGCGGCCTCGTCGCCGCGCAGACCGACCGAGGCGTACTGCACGACGGTGTAGTCGAGCCGGCTGAGCGCCCACTGGAGTTCGTTGATGAACTGGCTGTAGAGCGGGCCGATCGGCACGTTCGGGGCGGGCATCAGGACCATCCGGCTGTGGCCGGCCCGCAGGCTGCGGGCCGCCGCGTGCGGAACGTACCCGAGTTCCTCCGCGGCCTCGTGGACGCGGCGGCGGGTGGGTTCGCTGATCCGGACGGCACTGGTGTTGTTGAGGACGTAGGAGACGGTTGCGCGCGAGACGCCGGCCAGGCGGGCCACATCCGCGCTCGTGGGCACGGAGCGTGGCTGGGACGTCGCCGGGGCGGCCGAATTCGGTATCTGCACCATGACGTACGGCATCTTTGCAGAAGCTCGGGGCAAGGATCGGAGCGGGGGAACTTCGCAATCGATCCGGTAGCAAAGGCGGTTGACGAAAGCGCTTCAGGAAAGCGCTTTACTGAAACGCTTCAGAAAGATCATTCAAAGATCGTTTCCGGATTGCCGAGGCCTGCTGGACCACGGGTTCAGGGCCCGATCCCGAACAGCCGCGCACCGAACGCGCTTTCCGGACAGCCCGCGCCAAGTCCCGGACGGATTGCACTGGTTGATCACCCGTGCGGGCCGGAGCACACGCCCGGCAATTGGCCGAAACTCGCGGTCAATACGAAGGCGTACCGCCGGCGATCCGGTCGACGAGGTCGATCCAGCCCGCCTCCAGCCGCGCCGTCGGCATCCCGCACTGCTTGGTCAAGTGGTGGACAAGGGCCGGATCCAGATAGCCCATCAGCGTTTTCGCGAGAAGTTCGCAGTCGGCGTCCGGAATGGCCTGCCGCAGCAGCAGGGCGACGTGCCCGGACAGCACCATGCGGGGTGCGGAAGCGAAGCGGCGGCCCGGTTCGCCCTCGGCGGCCAGTTGCAGTTCCAGTTCGTCGACCATCCGCCGCAGCACCGCGACGCCGAAGGCACGCAGCCGCTCCACGGGCGGCGCTCCCGGTCCGAGCGGTGGCGGGCCGGACAGGAAGGCGGCCTGGAGCTTCTTCTCGGAGTGGTCGAGCAGCGCCATCAGCAGACCGGTGCGGTCCCCGAAGCGCCGGAACACGGTCCCCTTGCCAACCTGCGCCGCGGCGGCCACCGCCTCCATGGTGACGCATCCCACACCGCACTGCTCCACCAGCTGCGCCGCGGCCTCCAGCAGCCGGGCGCGGTTGCGCGCGGCGTCGGCGCGCAGGCACGGCTCGTCGACCTCGGGGCCGACACCGGCGCCCAGTTCGAGCAAACGGGGTTCGTCGGCCCACCCCAGGGGCTTCGGGAAGGGCGGCAGGGACTCGGACATGAAGCCAGCGTAACGCCCAGGAATGAAACTGGACCCTGGTCCGTTTAGATGCTACAACTTTAAACGGACCTCGGTCCGGATCGTAACGGCAATGTTTCAGCCCCCCTGTACAGCCCCTGTGGAGTCCCCCATGTCTGTTCGCATCCTTGCTCTCGTCGGCAGCCTTCGTGCCGGTTCCCACAACCGTCAGCTCGCCGAGGCTGCCGTGAAGCTCGCCCCCGAGGGCGCCGAGGTCGTGCTGTACGAAGGCCTTGCCGACATCCCGTTCTACAACGAGGACATCGACGTCGAGGGCAGCGTCCCGGCCGCCGCCGCCGCGCTGCGTGAGGCTGCCGGCACCGCCGATGCCCTGCTGCTCTTCTCCCCCGAGTACAACGGCACGATTCCGGCCGTCCTGAAGAACGCCATCGACTGGCTGTCCCGCCCGTACGGCGCCGGCGCCCTCGCCGACAAGCCGGTCGCCGTCGTCGGCACCGCCTTCGGCCAGTTCGGCGGCGTCTGGGCGCAGGACGAGACCCGCAAGGCCGTCGGCATCGCCGGCGCCAAGGTCCTCGAGGACGTCAAGCTCTCCATCCCCGGCTCCGTGGTCCGCTTCGCCGAGACCCACCCCGCCGACGACGCCGAGGTCGCCGGGCGGGAAATGGGACGGGATCGTCAATCCGTACCCCTCGCAGATCCCGAAGGCGCCGGGCCGCCCGGCCGTCAGCAGGGTCGCTCGGCAGGAG